>CATKGX010000070.1 GCA_949747775.1 uncultured Clostridia bacterium
ATAACAATAAAAGAATATAAAGACCCTTTTAAGGGTAGCAAGTAAAAAAAATGCAAGTGTAAATGGCGATAGCTGTCAAACTGAGGCACTTCAGTGTTAGCTGGTATCAAGGCCTTATAGGCCGATATGAAAATCCCCCAGTTATACTGGGGGATAATTATTGGAATATAATGATATGTACATAAATGAAATATGGTAAACAAAAGATATATTATTATAATTTTCTATTGATAAACTATAAAAAGTGATATAAAATAGGGGAATAGGAGGAGGAAAATAAAAGATGAAGATGAGAAAAATAGAACCAGTACATCCTACAAATTATACACAGGATAGTACATATAAGCAAAAAAGTCAAAGAAACAATAATTTTAAAGAGGCAGTAAGAAAGGCTGCTATGAAAAAAGATGAAAAAGATGCTACAAATAGAAAACCAAAAGTAGATACAGTTACAATATCGAAAGAGGGAAGAGCATATATAGAAAAGCAAAAAGGTATGTCTCGTTAAAGAAAAGATAAGGGCAAAGGAGAGAAAAATGGGATTAAAAATAGAAAATGTAAATAAAAGTTACGGAACGAAAAAAGTAGTTGATAATATATCTTTTCATATTGATAAACCAGGAGTATTTGGTCTTTTAGGAACAAATGGAGCTGGTAAAACAACAACAATTAGAATGATATTAGGAATTTTAAAAAAGGATTCTGGTGAAATTTCTTGGAATGGAAAAGAGGTTGCAAGAAAGCATGTTAATTTTGGGTATTTACCAGAAGAAAGAGGAATCTATCCTAAAACAAAAATATATGACCAAATGATGTATTTTGCAAGACTAAAGGGAATGAGCAAACAAAAAGCAGATGAAGCTATTAAGTTTTGGATGAAAAGATTAGAAGTAGAAGAATATATGTATATGCCAGCCGAAAAACTATCAAAAGGAAATCAGCAAAAAATTCAGTTTATTACGGCAATTTTACATGACCCAGAACTAATTGTGCTAGATGAGCCATTTAGTGGACTAGACCCAGTAAATTCAGAACTTTTAAAAAATGTTATGATAGACTTAGTAAAGCAAAATAAATATATTATTATGTCAAGCCACCAAATGTCATCTATAGAAGAATTTTGTACAGATGTTGTTATTTTAAATAAAGGAAGAACTGTGCTAAAAGGTAATTTGAAAGAAATTAGAAATACCTATAAAGCAACTAAAATAGAGCTAAGTACAGTAGAAAATGCAGAGGAAATTATTAAAAACTTAGGTTTAGAAATACTATTTAGCAAAGATAATGATTATGAGATTGCTATTCATGGCGAAGAAGATGGTTATAAGTTATTTAAAGAACTTTCTAAGAACAACATGAATGTGATTAAATTTGAAATAAAGAAACCAAGTTTAAATGATATCTTTATAGAAAAAGTTGGAAAGTCTGAAGAATAGAACTTTTTATTAGAGATAAAAGTTTATGTAAGATAGAGGTTTAGAAGAAAGGAGAGTATAATTAAGACATTTTGTATGTTTTTATTATATAAGAAAAAAATGAAAGATTTAGGAATAGTAGCATCATATACAATCAAAGAAATGTTAAAAAAGAAGACATTTTTAATTTCTAATTTAATATTAATTGTTATGATTATTGTAGGGTTTAATATACCAAATATTTTAAAATCATTTGATGATGGAGAAGAAACAGGAAGTAAGATTTTAATTGTAGATAGTGAAAATATATTTGAAGGAACATTGGAAACTTTAAATCAAATGGAATTAGGATACGAATTTGAAGTGACAAATGATAAAGTAGAGTTTGATACAATTAAAACCAAAATTGAAGAAGAGCAAATAGAAGATGCCATTGTAGTTAGTAAAAAAGATGGCAAAATTAATATTGAGTATATTGTAGAAAATATGAATATGATGAATGGAGTTCCAGAAGAATGTATCAATGCCTTAACATCAGTATATTCAAATTTACAAATATCAAAACTAGGACTAACACAAAGTCAGCTTGAAAGTTTAAATCCAAATTTTAATTTTGAATTAAAACAAACAGAAGAACAAGAAGTAAAAGGAAATGTAGTGGCAATCATGTTGCTATCTTTGGTACTTTTTTATGCTATTTATTTTTGTGCATATCAAGTATCCACATCTATTACTACAGAGAAGACATCAAAAATTATGGAGACACTTGTTACATCTACAACCCCAAGGACAATTGTACTTGGTAAAACAATAGGAATTGGAGTGGTAGGGTTAATACAAGTTGTAGTACTTGTTTCTGTAGCACTTATTTGTGCTACTGTGTGTTTACCTGCAGGTACATTAGACAGTATTTTAGATTTATCGCAAATGACACCATTTTTAGCGGTAATGACAATTGTATATTTCTTACTTGGCTATTTAGTATTTGCATTATTATATGCACTAACAGGCTCAACTGTAAGCAAACCAGAAGATGTTCAATCTGCCAATGGACCAGTTGCTATTATAGCAGTAGTAGGATTTTATTTAGCATATTTTACAATGATGAATCCAACATCAGAACTAAATGTAATAGCTTCTATATTCCCATTTTCAGCACCATTTTGCGTACCATTTAGAATTATGATGGGAGTGGCTACACCTTCACAAATTGCAATATCATTAGCAGTACTAATTGTTACAATCTTGGTAATTGCTCAAGTTTCAATTAAGATATATTCAAATGCTATTTTGAATTATGGTAGTAAACTTAGTTTAAAAGATATTGTTCGTATGTATAAGCAAAAAGATAACTAGGCATAATAAGGAAAATGAAAAAAGGAGATAGGTATGTTAGCATTAATTACGGGCGCTTCTTCTGGAATTGGAAGAGATATGGCAAAAGAACTAGCCAAAAGAGGATATGATTTGGCTTTAGTTGCTAGAAATGAAGATGGGCTAAATAAAGTGAAAGAAGAATTAATAAAAACAGATTCTAACATACAAGTTAAGATATTGGCACTTGATTTAACAAAGCAAGAAAATTGTTATTTGCTACATGATGAAGTAAAAAATGTAGATGTTTTCATTAATAATGCAGGATTTGGTTTATTTGGAAGATTTCAAGAAACCAATATAGAAAAAGAAGTAAATATGATTGCAACAAATGTAACAGCATATCATATTTTAATGAAATTGTATTTACAAGACATGATGCAAAAAGGAAGCGGACATATTTTAAATGTGGCATCGATTGCAGGGTTTATGCCAGGCCCACTAATGGCAACCTATTATGCTACTAAAAACTATATTGTAGCTTTAACAAGAGCCGTACAAAAAGAAATAAAAAAAGAGCACGCAAAGGTTAAAGTAAGTTTGCTTTGCCCAGGGCCAGTAAATACCAATTTTAATAAAGTAGCAGATGTAAAATTCAATTTGCCAGGGCTTTCAAGTGATTATGTGGCAAAGGTAGCCATTACTGGAATGTTAAAGGGAAAGAAAATTATTGTTCCAGGAAGATTAATTAAAATGGCAAGGCTATTAACAGAGATTACACCAACAGTAATTGTAGAAGAAATTTCGTATCATATGCAAACAAGAAAAGAAAGTAAATAAAAGGGAGAACATATAGTGAATAAGGAAAATATAGAAAAAAAGCGAGATTCTAGTTTTGAACTATTAAGAATAATAGCAATTATGATGGTTTTAACAATGCATTATTTAAATGCAAAAATGGGAGGCGCCTTAAGTAGCCAAAATATACCAAGTACTCATATGAACTTTTATATTACAAGACTAATGGTCAGTTTTAGTATTGTAGCAGTTAATTGTTTTATTCTTATTACAGGATTTTTTATGTATAAAAAGGATAGAATTAAAATAGGAAAAGTCATAAATTTAGTTTTGATTTTTGTATTTTATAATATTTTAGCATATGGATTAGCAATTGGATTTAATTTGACAAATGTTAATAAGGCTTCTTTAATAAAATTCGGAAATACGTTTATAACAGAAGGCGGATGGTTCATTATTATATATGCAATACTATATATGTTAATACCATATATTAACATAGTTATAAAAAGTACAAATCAAAAACAACATAGGACATTATTAATTATATTATTAATATCTTTTTCGATATGGCCTACATTTTTATCTGACATAACCATAAAAGATTTTGGCTATGGAATAGTACAATTTATTATGATGTATCTGATTGGTGCTTACATTCATAAGTATAATAAAAACAATACTAATATATGGGTTTATATAGGTATATATTTAATAACAGTAGCAATATCAACAGTAAATGCAATAAAGCCAATATATAAGGGAACTTTTGCTTATAATACAATATTTAATGTAATCGGATCTGTTAGTTTGTTTTTAGCATTTTCAAAATTAAAACTTAATTCAAGACTAATAAATAATATTGCAAAACATTTACTAGGAATTTACATATTTCACGTTAATGTATTTTTAAATACGTATATTTGGAGAAGTATATGTCATTCAGCGAAATATTATACTAGCAAAAGTTTTGTCTTACATATGGCAATTTCCGTTCTTGGAGTATTTTTAGTATGTCTAATAGTAGATATATTAAGAGAAAAACTATTTAAATACACAGTGGATAAATTCACTTCGAAAATTAAAATTTGTGACAAAGAAATTGCAATAGACATGGAAGAAAACAATCGCATAAACAGAAAGAAAACATGTATTAAAATAGACAAAAAACTTGCAACATGACAGAAAAAATGATA
>CATKGX010000071.1 GCA_949747775.1 uncultured Clostridia bacterium
GGCTCAAAGTCAATAGTTGGGGTGAAACATCTGAAAAGTGTTTTACACCAGCTTTTTTAATGGGCTTAAATAAGACTCATAAAAAATGGTCAAAACCAACTTTTTTGTGCAACTCAAATAAGCCAATTGCATAAATTGGTAATTTATGGTATTATCCTGTTTCTCATACTGTCACATTGACATAAGTAAAATTCGTGCTTTAAAGTTAGTGAAATTTCTAAAGCCAAATGCTACTCGTTTTAATGTCTTTATCTTGTTGTTGTATCCTTCCATTGGTCCATTTGAATAGGTTACTTTAATTGCATTTCTAATCTCTTCTACCCAGTTAAAATATGTTTTAGCACAATTTCTTAATGATGGTATATCTGATTCTAAATTTCTTTTTATCCAAAGATTTAGTTTCTCTATTGCTTTTGCTTTGTTTTCTTCTTGTAGTAGCGCTAGTAATTCTTCTTTTTCTCGATATACTCTCCTTAAATCTTCTGAATAATTAATTAAGATATACTTTAATTCTTCTCTTTGCTTTTCTGTTTTTAATTTAGAATATTTAGATAATAGTAGTTTCCTTGAATGTTTAAAGTATTTTCTTTCACTTCTATTTAATTTTTCTTGCACTTGCTTTCTTACTGTATCTACTGCCTCTGTTGCATATCTTGTAAAGTGAAATCTGTCTGCTACTACTTTTGCGTTAGGAAAATATGTTTTAGCTAAATCTTTGTATGCTTTCCATAAATCTATTACAACATATTTAACCTTTTTTCTTTGCTCTATAGAAAATTTATTAAAATAGTCAAATAAATGACTTTTGTATCGACATTCAATAATATCGATTGGTTTTCTCGTTTTTCCATCCATTAATGATACCTGATATTTGTAATATCCTGTATTTCCTTTAAATTCATCTATACACAGAACTTCTGGCAGTTGCTTAGCAGATACTGCAAGAGGAGGTAAGAGCCTAGCAACGGTGTTAATAGAGACATTAGCTTGCATTGCAATATCTTTCATTGATTGTTTTGTTTTTAATCTGTCTACGATAAATTCTGTTACTCTAGTTGTTTTTCTAGCTCTTTTAGGAAGAAAGTAAGCCTTTTCATAAAAGGTTTTACCACATTCTTTGCATTGATATCTACGTTTTCTGTAGGAAAGAAGCGTAGTCTTAAAGCGAATTGGTATATCTTTAATAATTTGAGTTCGATAATCTTTAATCTTTGTTGTTTCTGCTTTGCAATGTGGACAAGTTTGTTCTCTTACTGGTAATTCTATGTGTACTTTTACAAAATTTTTCTTGTATCTTACTTTTTTTACGATTACCCCTTTTAAATCTAATAAATTTCTGATAAAATCATTACGCATTTATTTATACCTCCTTGATATTTTTTGGTGTTTGCAAAACAATTTTATCAGATGGTTTAAATAAATGCTATTTTTTTATACAAAAATAATAGTTGGGGTTTTTTCACCCCAACTATTATTATAGAACCGTGAAAATAATGCAGTAGGAGTTTGGTTCTGTGTCAATAGTTGGGGTTAAATATCTGAAAAGTGTTTTGCACCAGCTTTTTTAATGGGCTCAAATAAGATGCATAAAAAACGACTAGAATTAACAATTTATGCAATAATGTGAAAATTGATATGTAAAAATCGGGCAAATTACAGATGTGTTTTTTTATTGGTTTATTCGCTCTTACTCAAAATTATTGCTAATGCTATAATTAAGGCAATTGCTATGATAGTCATTCCAAGTAGTCCATAATATAATAAGTAAATTATTGATATTA
>CATKGX010000072.1 GCA_949747775.1 uncultured Clostridia bacterium
ATATAATTCTTGCTCCTTTTACTAAATATTTTAATAAATCAATTGCATCTTCTTTTCCAGGAAATTTAATAATTTGTTCTAGTGTTGCACGCTTTACGTCGAACTTTCTTACAAAGAATGCCCATGTTTCAGACATACTTGGTCTTACAACAACGACACGTGAACCATCTTTCATTTCATTAATTTTGTAACCATTTGTGTCTGATAATTGTCCTGGGTTATTATATTTGTAAATATTTTGACATACTCTTTTTAGTTCTGCTTCTGTTCCAAATGATAAAAATGCTAAACGAATTGATTTACCATGGAACATAATCCAAATACTATCACAGGCACGTGGTACTTTATGTTCTGCTACTTGACTTAAATAGTCTCCATCTGTTTGCGCAACTTGGCTTAAAAAGCTTTCTGGAAGTCCTGATACACCACCAGAAATACCATCTATATTCATGTCTCTAATTTCATCAACACTACTATATCCTTTATATGATTGATAAATTCTTTGTACAACAATATTAATTTTATCTTCTAATGTTAAGACAAAATTTTCTTTTTCATAAATATTACTAATTTCTTCTGATGTAATAACATATGATGGTTTTGCATCACCTGCTACGTATTTTAGTTCATCTAAATGATATTTATTAATCATTTCTGGTAATGCTTCATAACCAAATTCATTTTTATACATATATATAATAATATCAAACTTGTCTTGTGCAGTTAAAAGCGATGGAATATCAAAAGGGATTGCTTTTGATACATTTGTTTCATCAACTCCATACTCTCTATATAATAAATCGTAAATTAGTTCTTTTACATATTTTTTATCATTAACATCACCATATGTACAACCTTTTAACGCTTTTTTAAGTTCATACTTTTTATTTTTTCTTCTTTTTAGTTCTTCTTCTGAAAGACCAATATCATACAAGTTTATTTTTGTAATTTCGTCTAGTCTTCTTTTTACAAACTCTTTCATTTTATCTAAAGTATATGTTTTATCATCTACTTCAAGCGTTTCTTCAGCTTCTTCCGATTTTCTTTTTTTGATAAAATTTAGTAGTAATAGAACTGCAACAATAACAACAATTGCTATTAGTAGTATATTTAACATTTCTTTCTCCTTTCTAGGTCAAGGATTATAATTTCATTTGTAATTCTTGTAGTTTGTAAATAATGCTATTCCCAAAATTTCCTACTTCCTTAACAAATAAATGATTTCTATCTGCCTCATCCACATTTTTTAGTTTCAAAAAGAAATCTATTATTTTTGCTTCTGAACAAGCTTCAAAAAATAATGTATTATAAGGAATAACGCCAACTGGCTTTCTTTCTTTTAAATATCGTGTTATATTTTTTGTATTATATTTTGAATATGCATCATACCTGCCAATTAATAACATAATATGATTTCTTTTATAAAATTCTTCTGCTTCTCTTAGCTCAATAAATTCGTCTATATTTCTTAATCTTTGTGTTAGATTTACAACCACAACATCTGATATTTGAATAATATTTTCTGCATATCTTTCTGACATTCTTCTACTTAAATCTACAAATACCATATCATAATAACGATTTGCAAGTTGTAGTACATCTGGATAACTTTCTAATACTGCTTCATAATCTTTGTATTCAGTTGCAACTGGTGAAGGCAATACATCTAACCTATCTTTTAAAATAATTTTAGAATAATTTTTTACAATTTCTGGGCTAGTTCTGTTACTTGCAATTACTCTCATTAACCCTTCTACACCAGATTCAATACCTACTGTTCCTGGTTTGTTAATAAGCCCTACTGTTTTATTTACATCCCAAAAACATTCTTCTAATGATTGGTCTTTAAAATTAGTAGATACTACAAGTATTTTATAATTATGTTCTATTGCCATATGTGTTGCTACTGCCGCAATAGATAATGTTTGTCCCGTTTCTTTTTTTTCGTTACTTCTAAAAGTTATGATTGCCATTTTAAACTCCTTTTTCTAATTGTTTAAACACTTTCCTAATCGCTGCATATTGGTTTTCTCCCAATAATTGTACTGTAATATACATAAGAGATTCTTTACATTGATTACTTAATTTCTTTAATTTTATTTTTGCCACACGTTGATTTTCTGCAATAACACTCTGATCTCCCACTTCTAATGGAAAATAGATTTTTTCTTCTTCCCACTGAATTTTGTATCCCAATGACAAGTAATTTAAATAGTCATCTTCTTCTTGTAGGACTTCTTTTGCATATAATATTTTGGTTAAATTTAAAACTTGATTCGCTCCGCTTAAAACTTCTAATCCTTTTTTTAAAGAAAAAGCGTCAAATGATGTTACAAAATAATTTTTCTCTGTTTCTGCTATTTGATAAGCTTCTATCGCTTCGTGACTATCTACATCAATTAGTGCAATATCGTAATCTAGTTCTGCATGAATTGGCATTCCCAAATATTCTTTTATTCCATTTAAATCTTTAAAGCCAACTGCTACATCTATTCCTTCAAAGTCTGTTACATATGATGTTGTTGGTTTAATTACTGGAACAATATATTTTGCCTTTTGGTTGATTGTAGAATCAACCAAAAGGACTTTTTGACCCGTTCCTACTAGTATTCTAGCAACATACATAATCAAATCCGTTTTATCATAGCAACCTATAAAACCTATTCTTCTCATCAGTTCCTCCGTTTTTTTTATGGTTTACATACCTAATGATTCTAGGTATTTTTCTCTTTCGTCTTGTAAGCTTTGAATTTCAGCTTGTACCTTTTCTTTCAAGTTATCCTCTGCATCTTCATTATCAACTGCTTTATTAATTGGATTTCTTATTACATTCTTGTCTGTTTGTGTTCTTGCAAATAAAGCATTTTTTGCTTCTTGAACAATATTGGTATCTTTTTGCATTAATCTAATAACATCATCTGATGGTATATATGTAGGTGATGCATTTTGAGAACCAGCCTCTACATATCTTGTTGCATATATTTTAGACCCATTCATTTTAAAAGCTTCTACAATTGCTGAGCTCATATTTAATATTTCTAATTCATTTAAATTTAACCATACACATTTTTCTGAATTAATACCATTAATTTGAGGCATTGTTACTTCTTTGTGTGATACAACAATATAGTCTTGTCCGCTTGGTAACCTTAATCTAATATCTACAAATTCTCCTGTTTCTATTTGTGTTGGTAATTCAATAATATTATATTCTTGTTTTCTAACATCTGCTGTTAGTAATTCTCCTGTTGTAATCATTGAAGCTGTAACTAATGTTTTAGCATCCATGTCCACTTTAGCAATTATTGTTGCAGTATCCAATTTAACAGATACCTTTTGCGTATTTCCATTTGATTGACTTTCATAATAATAGCTACCTGTTGCTTCATCTAATTTTAATTCTGGTCTTTGTTCAGGAGATATAATTAATATATATTTTGTAGTTCCTGTTGCCTCATCCGTTTGCGCTATAATTTGTCTTCCTTCTGAGTCACACAAAGCATAATTTTCCAAATCTGCTTTTGAAGTAATTGCATTTGCTGGTATTGCATCTTTATTTACCTCTACTTGCATAAAATTTTCTCCATTTATAATTTCACCTGATCTTACTGGTTCCGTAAGAACATATGCATATGTTTTTTTAGCTTCCATTATTTGTTTTTCTTTATTTAATTTAGATACTTGCAAAAATAAAAGTGCAATAATTGCTCCTGTTATTAAAAGTGTTATTAAAACTCCTAAAAGAAACGAATTGTTTGCTTTTCTTTGCATTGGATTAACTGCCATATCTATATTCCTCCTTATAATTTGACAAAATACTCTTCATTAATTAATTGTACAACAGAAAGCACAAAAAAACAACAATATTAGTCTTCTGTAACAAAAACTTAATATTGTTGTAATATAAATGTAATATTTATATTTTACCTTGCTTCTATCTACCACAGTTGCATCCACAACCATTTCTTCTATTTCTTCCTTCGCCACAATTTCCATTTATTGTATCATTTGTGTTTGTTAATACAATTAACGGATTTCCATTTTCATCACATGTGTTATTGCATCCACACGTTCTCCCATTATTTGTTGGAACCATTCTAATTCCTACTCTTGCATTATTTCTTGGGCTACAACACCAACTTCCATTACAAGCAATAACATTTCTTCCGCAATCCTCATTTGTTCTTCTTTCTTCACTATCGCAAATACAATTTCCTCCACAGTCTAAGTGAAATCTAGATATAATATTGCAAATAAGTCTTGTTAAAACTGCTGTTACATATGCTAATATTGTATATAAAATAGCAAACACTAAAAATGACGAATCAAATACTGCATAGGTAATAATCAGTAATATGGCAAAAAAAGTGGCAGCTACAAGTAAGGGACACTTTAATATTTTTTGTAATACAATTGCAAGTAATATTGTTGCAACTGGAATAGCAAACGCCAATAATAATATATTCATATTCTTTCTCCTTTTTGTATAATATGTTTTAGTATATTTTATGTATCTATATTATTTTTGGTGACAGATATATTTGGTCCTATATGTACTTTACTTCTACCAAGAAAAGTCCTTGTGGAGGAAGTGTTTTTCCAGCTTTGGTTCTATCTTTACTTTCTATTATGTTGGGCAATTCTTCTGGTTTTATTTTTCCTAGCCCTATATCTACTAAGGTTCCCGATATAATACGAACCATATTGTACAAAAATCCATTTCCTGTTAGTTCTATTATAATTCTTTCCCCTTCTTTTTTTATATTTGCACTATAAATTGTTCTTACACTACTTTTGCTACTTGTCCCTGAAGATTTAAAAGCTTTAAAATCATGTTCTCCTTCAAAATACCCAATTGCTTGTTGCATTTTTCCAAAATCCAACTTTACTGGCATATGATATTCCAAATTTCGATAAACACTACTTCCATTGCTAGAATTATTAATCACATAGCGATATGTCTTTTGCTTGCAACAATATCTGCTATGAAAGTTTTCTTCTACTTCTTCTGCATTAATAATTCTGATGGAATTCTTCACTTGTGAATTGATTGCAATTGCTATTTTAGATGTTGGTATATTACTATTTGTCTTAAAATTTGCCACTTGCCCTAAAGCATGTACCCCACTATCTGTTCTTCCAGATGCATATAGTTCCACATCTTCTTTTGTAATTTGTTTAATTGCCCTTTCGATTTCGCCTTGTATATTTGCCTTGTTTGGTTGCTTTTGCCAGCCATTAAACTCTTTTCCATCATATTCTATTGTTAGTTTTATGTTTCGCATCATTTACTTCCCTTCTAAAAAGTGTGTCAAAATCTTATTCTGACACACTTTTCTATATTTATCTACTTTTGATTTTTTATATCTGTTGTTTTATTTTCTACACTTTTTCTGTTTTTTATTTTTTTAAATTTTACATTCTTCGTTTGATTTTCATCCCCAAACCTTTTTGTAACAACATGTTTTATTAAAATGTTTTTTAATGCGTCTTCTTTTAAGTCTGCAATTAAAGTACCATCCTTTGCAATAGAAATTTTTCCAGTTTCTTCTGAAATGACTACTGCAATTGCATCTGTTTCTCTAGAAATCCCAATCGCTGCTCTATGTCTAGTACCGAAGCCCACTTGCTATTTCTTTATCATCTGCAAGTGGCAAGATGCAAGCTGCTGCCTCAATTTTGTTTTTGCTAATTATTACTGCTCCATCGTGTAAAGGTGTTTTCGGAACAAATAAATTTACTAATAGTTGTGGAGAAACATCTGCTCCAATTCTAACTCCTGAATCCATAACATCATTAATTTGAATTTCTCTTTCAATAACAATTAGTCCTCCCACTTTTTCGTTAGACAGCTCTTTCGCTGCAATAACTATTTTATAAATATCCTCTTTGGTTTTGGTTGCTATATCCTTTTCTATTCCAATTCCAAAATATTTAATAAATTTATTAGTTCCTAATTGCTCAAGCATTCTTCTAAGTTCTGGACCAAATATAACAATCATTGCAATTACACCATATGGCATAAATGCATTTAAAATATAGCTTAAAATTCTAAATTCCAAGAATTCACTTGCTACTGTAATTGCTATTACTAATGCAATTCCCTTTAATAATTGCCATACTCTTGAGTGTCTTGCTGATTTCACAAACTTATATAAAATTAATAATACAATGCTTAAATCTAATACAAAAACAATAATTTTTAATGGATTATGATATATATCTATTAAATATGTTCCTATATTTTCAAAAAAGCCCTTAAAATCAATTGAAAAATCTCCCATATTTACCTTCTTCTATTTCTTTTGTTTCACTTTATATTTTTTGCTACATTGAAACCAAGTAATAAATTAATGTACCTGCAAATCCCACTACCATTAAAGCTGCTAAAACTCCTGCCATTATTTTTGTCGCTATTTTTCCTATATCATGTCTTTTCTTTGCCATTACTTTTTCCTCACTTTCATTTGTTGTTTTAACTATATTTATACTATAACACACTTCTTTTAAAATGGCAAATGAATGTTAAAAAAATTATTTTCTTCCGTTCTTTATCCAACAAAAAAACACACCATTTAAATATCTTAATTTTATTCAAACGGCATGTTTTTAATATTTATTTCGATTTTCATCGCATTCTATTTACTTATCTACATAAGCTTTATCTACGCTTCTTCTTAATCCTGCATTTTTATGTATTACTTCTTCTTTTCTCTTTTAAAAACGCTCATTATCTTACTTACTGTATGTACAATCGCCGTAGATTTTTGAGTCGCAAAATTTTTGCCAAGTGCTTTTCCTCCAACAGTTAGTGAGGCAACCATAGCACTCATAATAAATTGCATATTAAAATCAATTCCATATGTCTGTCCTATTTTAGTCGCAATAATTGCACTAATCGCTCCTGAAAGTACACCACAAATGTCCCCAATAACGTCTGCACAAATATTAGCAACTTTTGCAGAATTTCGAATTAAAAATATAGCTGTTTTTGAGCCTTGCGCTTTTTTGGTTGCCATTGCATGAAATTCATTCTCGTTTGCAACAGTAATGGCAACTCCTATAATATCAAATATAATTCCCACTAAAATAACTGCAATCAAAATAACAATTGCAGGTAAAATCTCTAAATTCGTTAACGCATTCGTTGATATATATGAAAACGTTATCGATAATATAAATGTTGTAATAAATATTGTGATAAACCACTTCAGGCTATCTTTATTCATTTTTTCTTCCTCTCTCCTATGTATAAAAAAATTAGTGGTAGAAATATAAGTAAATTTTGCGGTTTAGGTCTGGTCGAATTTCTCTATTTCGCAACTAAACATTACTATTTAGCTGTTTCCATTTAAGCAAAATATCTTTCTATTTCAAAAGATACCAGATTGCCACTTAAATCCGCACCTTAATCCCTATATTTCCATGTCTTTTTGTAAGACAAACATTCTAGAAGTTTTCCTTCATATATTGGTTCTATTACTAGTCTTTTTTGCAATAGCAATTTCATAACTAACCCAAATAAAAATATATGGCCATCGTATTTTTATTTGTACACCATTAATCCCAATACTATCACTCGAGACAGGCTACTCTATGCATTGTGTCTTGGCACTTTGCATAGGTTACACTTAGCAGCCCGAAACGATAAGAATCTTCTTACTAAGTCTCCGCGAAAATAGGGTCAAGTTTGATATGTATGCCATTACATATTGCCCTATTTCCTTTACTCCCTGAACACACACAAAACTGGGCGTTTTGCGCACGTTCAAGAAACTTCAACGATGTGCCCTTTAGTGGATTTTTAGCCCCACCCTCATAATAGATAATATAACTAGAATAATGCACCACTATTTACCATTATAGCATAATTTTTCTTTTTATGCAAATATTATTTGTTGCAACATCCACAATTTGTGAAAAGTAATAAGAATATTAGTATAAAGAATAATATACTATTATCTCCACAACCACAGCCTCCAAATAAGCCGCTTAAAAAACCTCCATGATTACAATTGTTATTTCCGTCACATCCACATCCGCAACCTCTTACTTCTTCTTGCATATATTTCACTTCCTTCCTATTTTCCTATATAATATAGGTATGCAAAACCAATCATTTGTGTTACACTATTAATAAGGATTAATTTATATCAATTAAAAATGGAGGTTACTCATGAAAAAAATGAATGTAGAATTACTATCACCTGCTGGTGATTTTGAATGTTTAAAAGCTGCTGTGCAAAATGGTACAGATAGTGTATATTTTGGAGGTAGCTTGTTTAATGCTAGAGCCTCTGCTAGCAATTTTGGTGAAGATAATTTAAAAAAAGCCATTGATTACTGCACCATACGTAATGTAAAAACACATCTTACCTTAAATACACTTATTAAAGACAATGAATTTGAAGATGCTGTTTTACTTGCTAAACAAGCTTATGAATTAGGTGTTGATGCTTTAATTGTACAAGATTTAGGACTGGCCAAATATTTAATGAAACACTTTCCAGACCTGCCACTTCATGCTAGTACTCAAATGACAATTCATAATTTAGAAGGTGTTCAAGAAGCTGAAAAATTAGGTTTTAAAAGAGTCGTTCTTTCTAGAGAATTGTCTCTTAACGAAATTGAATATATTTGCAAAAACTCTAATACTGAAATAGAAACTTTTATTCATGGTGCCTTGTGTATTTGTTATTCTGGACAATGTCTATTTTCAAGTATGGTTGGTGGACGTTCTCGGGAATCGTGGCAAATGTGCTCAGCCTTGCAGGCTACCTTATACACTTATTGCTAAATCAAATGATACTTCTTCCGAAAAAAACTTAGATAAAGGATATCTACTTAGTCCAAGAGATTTATGTGCTTTAGACTATTTGCCAAATCTTATTCATGCTGGAGTTCATTGTTTTAAAATAGAGGGTAGATTAAAAAGTCCAGAATATGTTGCAACTGTTACTCGTATTTATCGTAAGTATATTGATATGGTCCTAAACAATGAACCCTATCAGGTTTGTGAAAGTGATAGAAAAGATTTAATGCAAGCGTTTAATCGTGGTGAATTTTCTACTGGCCATTTATCAGCCAAGCCAAATCAAGACTTGATTTTTAAAGAAAAACCAAATAATATGGGAATTTTTATTGGTACCATAGAAAATTATAACCAAAATAAAGGACATGTTAAATTACAATTAAAAGATACATTATCTATTGGAGATACCATTAGCTTTGAAAAAGAAGATTCTCGTTATACAGTATCTGAATTAATGATAGGTAATCAAAATTTAACTACTGCAAAGTTAGGCGACAAAGTTACTGTTGGTAGAATGAAAGGTAATATTTTCGTTGGCAATAAAATATATAAACTGGCAAGCAAGCAATTAAGCACAATTGCCAAACAAAGTTATGAAGCAAACGAAAATAGAAAAATATTGGTAAATGGAATTGTAACAATCCAAAAAGATACTCCTATTCGTATGCAAATTATCTGTACCAATAGTAGGCATAGTACCGATAACTATCATAACATTAAACTAGAAGTAACATCACCAGTAATTCCTGAAAAAGCGGTGCAATCACCACTTACAAGTGATAGAGTTATCAGTCAGATATCTAAAACCAATAATACTCCTTTTGCTTTTGAACATTTAACGATTGACATAGAAGATGGATTATATATTCCTAAAATGAGTTCTACTTTAAATGAACTTCGAAGAACTGCTTTAGACATGTTAGAAGCAAAAGTAATTGCTAAAAAAACTAGAAAAATAAATTCACTTTCTAAAATAGCATTTCCTAGTACTAAGAAAGAAGACCTTTGCCCCCCTAAAGTTTCTGTATTGCTAAGAAGCCTTTCTAAAGATAAGGACTATCATGCTTTAGATAAAGAAAATATTAGTAATATCTATTTACCACTAAAGCTATTTGCTACTAAAAAATATAGAGATATTCTTCATTTTCTAGCACAAACTTATCATGTATACATTTATATGCCTACCATTATAAAATCAAACTACAGAAACCTTATTTTGAATTCGCTAGAAGATATTTTGAAAACTTATTCTATTAAAGGATTTGTTATATCAAACTTAGCAGATTTTAAAATATTAGAGAAGTACCATAAAGATTACAGTTTTATTGGAAATTACTCATTAAATGTATTTAATACCAATTCTTTAAAAGAATTAAAAACACTTGGACTAAAACGAGCCACCGTTTCAAGAGAACTTAGTAAGGATACACTTCAAGACTTACTTGCAAATGCCCCTATTGAAACCGAATTAATTGTTTATGGAAATTTACCTATTATGGCTATGAACTACTGCTTACTTGGAAAGACAAATCAATGCTATCCAAATTGCGGTATAAATTGTTTAAAAAATAATACATATTATTTAAAAGACCGTCTTGGCTATGAATTTCGCATTATCCCTGACGAAATGCAAACTGTATCATTAATTTGCAATAGTAAAACACTTTCTATTTCAAGTAAAGACCTTCTTGTTGATAGTGTTCGTATTGACGTAATTGATGAAAGTATAGAAGACATTAATCATATCATACAAACAGTCAAAACACGTGAGAAATTAGAAGGTCAACAATATACAAATGGAAACTTTCATCGTGAAGTTTAGCACTGTTGTATATAGAAAAGTTGTCCAAAGGTATTGTAGCTTTATGTAAAGTATGATATAATGTTATACTAGTTAGACACATTGTAAATCCTTTTTAAACTTCTAGTATTATGGACGTATGCTAGAATGAACTTATATGTAATACACTTTTAATTAAAGAAAGGATGCGGTAAGATGTTAGCTGGTCTCTTTATCGTCATGGCAGTCATATTCCTCGTATTAGGAGTATCCATTTTATGCTTCGGGATATTTGATGAAGACTCGGATACAATTTTTCTAGGGAGCTTCGAATTGGTGCTGGGAATTCTGTTCTTTGCAGCGGGGCTTGCAAATATTATGTCCTGAAGTACAAGCGAACTGTTGGCGGTGATGAGGAATGCAAATATGTATTCTATATCCCGCAAAGCTAGAAAGTAAAAATAACATCATAACTAAATAACGTCCACCAAAAAGGCTTTCAATTTGAAAGTCTTTTTTGATACTAATTGGGGTAGCACCTAAAAACTAACTACATACAAATTAGTTCCAATCTGTTGCAGTTTTATGCAAAGTATGATATAATATTATACTAGTTAGACATATTGTAAATCCTTTTTCAATTTTCTAGTATTATGGACGTATACTAGAATGAACTTATATGTAATACACTTTTAATTAAAGAAAGGATGAAGTAAGATGTTGTTGACTGCTTTATTGGTCGTTTTCTCAGTACTCTTCCTCGTAGCTGGAATAATCCTTTTGAGTTCCGCAATTTTGGATGAAGATATTGAGTATGTTCCAGTAGGAATAGTCGCAGTTTGTCTCGGACTGCTACTTTTAAGCATGGATGTGTCAATTAACACTTCTTCTGGTTCTGATGAGTGGGTTCTGAAAGAAGAGGCATTTCTTGCTCCTGTTTCGGACAATTGCTATCTTCTTGAGGGCGAAACAAATTATATCTACCAGGAAAAGTCACCTAGTGGTACCCTAGAGCCCGAAATGGTTCAAAATGAAGACCACACCCAGATAGAAGTAAAAACAATTGCTTCTACCGAAGAGCCCTATGTTCTGAAGTACGAACGGACTGTTGGCGGTGATGAGGAATGCAAATACGTATTCTATATCCCGCAAAGCTAGAAAGTAAAAATAACATCATAACTAAATAACGTCCACCAAAAAGGCTTTCAATTTGAAAGTCTTTTTTGGTGCTCAACGGGGATGCTCAACAGGTACGTAAAACTCTGAGCAAAATTGCTCAGAGTTTTAC
>CATKGX010000073.1 GCA_949747775.1 uncultured Clostridia bacterium
AGAAAAAACACCAATAATAGCATATAATAAAATAAAAAATGGAGTAGTAAAATGAAGAAAAAAGATATATTAAAAGAGGTTATTATTATATTTTGGCTGTTTGTAATAGGAAGCTTAGTAGGATATATCTTAGAAATGATAGTGGGACTGGTTCAAACAGGACATTTTGAATCAAGACAAGGGTTAATATATGGCCCATTTACACCAGTATATGGAATTGGAATGGTAATGTATTATTTTGTATTAAATCATATGAAAACAGACAATAAAGTAAAGATATTCTTTTTGACGGCAATATGGGGAGGGATGTTAGAATATTTGTGTTCCTTTTTACAAGAAAAAATATATGGAACAATTTCATGGGATTATTCAAATTTAATATTAAATATTAATGGAAGAACAAGTATACTACATTGCACTTATTGGGGAATTGCAGGAGTATTGTATATAATGTATGTAGATCCCTTATTAGAGAAAATAAAAGAAAGAATAAATGCAAAAGGCTTTAAAATAATTACTACAATTGTGTTAATATTGATGCTATCTAATATATGTATTTCATGTGTAGCAGCAAACAGACAAACAGAAAGAAGAAAAAACATTGCGCCTGCTAGTAGTTTAGATGTATTTTTAGATAGGTACTATTCAGATGAATATATGGATAGAATTTATGCGAATAAGAAGGAAGTATAATAGATTATTTGCAATAATCTTATTACTATATTAGTAGCAAAGAGTTATTAACTAAAATAGAAGAAAATAAAGAAGTATGCTGTTATTAAAATTCTAACAGCATACTTTGAAGTTTATAATGATTTTTGTATTTCTTTAATTTGAGGAATGGGAAGTTCAGTAATCTTAGAAATAGTTTCAATGTTAAATCCACTTTTTAACATTCTTTTAACAATTTCTAGTTGACTTCCAAATATTCTGCTCCAATAGTATAAACATCTATTAATAATGTCTCCTTCATTAACAAGTTGAATTTCGATATTACAAAAAGAACCATCTTCTAAAGTAGTAGCTAAAACTATTTTTAAATAAATGTGTCGTAAAATTATTATTGTGGAATAGATGCAAATGTGATATAACTATATAGTATAAAATACAGGAGGAAGAAAATGAAATATTTAGTAATATCAGATATACATGGTTCAAGCTTTTATGCGGAGAAAATACAAGAAATATATATGAAGGAATGCCCAGATAAAATGATATTATTGGGAGATTTATATTATCATGGACCAAGAAATTCTTTAACACAAGAATATCATCCAATGAAAGTATGTGATATTTTAAATCAATATAAGAATATCATTTTATGTACAAAAGGAAATTGTGATGCAGAAGTAGATGAAATGATTTCTGAATTTGAAATGAAAGAATATATAGAGTTAAATATAAATGGAGTAGATTTCTTTTTTAGTCATGGACATAAATATAATATAGACCATTTACCACCAGTAGGAAAAGTAGTAATATATGGCCATTTCCATACAGGATTTATTACAGAAGAGTATGGTATAATACTAGCCAATCCAGGCTCTATCGCATTGCCAAAGAACAATACAAAACATAGTTATTTAGTGATAGATGATACAGAATTAATTTTAAAAGATATAGATGGAAATATTATCGATAGAAAAAGTTATGTGAAATAGGAAATTTTATATAGAGGGTAAACAAATTCCATTGATAAAAAATACAAGGAGATTATGAATGTTACAAATAAAAAATGTATGCAAACAATATAAAACAGGAAGTTTAGTACAAAAAGCTTTAGACAACGTAAGCTTAAACCTTAGAGATAACGAATTTGTGGCGATTTTAGGACCAAGTGGTTCTGGCAAGACAACACTCTTAAATATTATTGGAGGGTTGGATCGTTACGATAAAGGAGATTTAATCATAAATGGAATATCTACCAAACACTATAAAGATAGGGATTGGGATTCTTATCGTAACCATACGATTGGTTTTGTATTTCAAAGTTATAATCTAATTCCACACCAAACTATTTTATCTAATGTGGAATTAGCATTAACAATTTCTGGAGTAGCAAAAAGTAAACGTAGGGAAAAAGCAATGAAAGCTCTAGAGCAAGTAAACTTAGCAGAGCAAGCGCATAAGAAGCCCAATCAGCTATCTGGTGGACAAATGCAAAGAGTTGCTATTGCAAGAGCTTTGGTAAATGACCCAGATATATTACTTGCAGATGAACCAACAGGGGCATTAGATAGTCAGACAAGTGTACAAGTAATGGAACTACTAAGACAGGTAGCAAAAGACCGTTTAGTAGTTATGGTAACGCATAATCCAGAACTTGCAGAGCAATATGCTACTAGGATTGTTAACTTAAAAGATGGAGTAATACGTTCAGATACAAATCCATATATAGTAGAAACAGAAAAGTATTGTCAACCACAACACAAAAATATGGGAAAGACTTCTATGTCGTTTCTAACATCTCTATTTTTAAGTTTTAATAACTTAAAAACTAAAAAAGGAAGAACATTTTTAACTTCATTTGCAGGGTCTATTGGAATTATTGGAATTGCATTAATACTTTCTTTGTCAAATGGTGTAAATACATATATAAAATCGGTAGAGGAAGATACTTTGTCAGAATACCCAATTCAAATTCAAAGCTCTGGAATTGATATGAGTTCTTTATTAGTAATTGATAATACAAATCTAAATCAGCAAAAGGAAAATGAAGATATTCATGTGAATAAAAGAATTATAAATATGTTTTCAAAAATAGGTTCAAATGACTTAGCTTCACTAAAACAATATCTAGAAAGCGAAGAAAGTCATATAAAAGATTATGCAAAGGCTGTAGAATATACCTATCCTGTAACACCAAGAATTTATAAAAACGATACCAAAAATTTAAGACAATTAAATCCAGACACTTCTTTTACAAGTTTAGGAATGGGGTCTGGAGCTAGTTCTAATAGCATGATATCTAGTATGATGAGCACAGATGTGTTTTTTCAAATGCCAGTAGATACAAAACTATTTGAAGAACAATATGACATAAAAGCAGGAATGTGGCCTACAAAGTATAATGAATGTATTCTAGTGCTAACTCCTTCTGGAAATATAAGTGATTTTATGTTATATACACTAGGACTAAGGGACCATAAAGAACTTGATGAAATTGTAAATCAATTTTTAATTGGAGAAAATGTAAAAACTCCAGATTTTACAGAGATATACTCATATGGTGATATTCTTGGAACTACTTTTAAATTAATTAGTAGCAATGATTGCTATGAGTATGACGCAGAATACAAAATTTGGCGTGATAAATCTGATAATACCAAATACATGAAGAAAATTGTGGAAAAGGGAGAAGACTTAAAAATTGTTGGAATTGTACAACCAAAAGAAGGAGGTACAGCAGCAATGCTACAAACAGGTATCTATTATCCATTTTCTTTAACAGAACATATTATTCAAAAAGCAGCTAATAGCGAAATTGTACAAAAACAACTAAAAACGCCAGAGATAAATGTGTTTACAGGTAAAAGGTTTGACGAAACAGAAAAAGATGATTCATTTGATATGAATTCTCTTATTAGAGTAGATACAAAAGCAATGCAATCAGCATTTAAAATAGATAGTTCAAAAATAAATGTGGATTTTAGTAATTTAAACAAAGTGGCAACTGAAACAGATTTACCAAAATTAGACTTAAATGAGATTTTAAGCAAATTAAAGTTTTCTGTTACAAGTAAAGAGGTAGAAACATTAATGGATGAACTAATAAAAGGATATAATGAATATGTAAAAGAACATCCAGAGATAGGAATAAGTCAAATTAGTAAGCAATTAACACAGTATTTGCAATCAAAAGAAGCGGCTGAATTATTAAAAAAGGAAATAGAAGAAATAATAAAAGAAAATGGAGAACTAACCATTACAGAAGAACAAATGCGAAAGATACTAATAAATGTTCTAAAAGGATATGATACATATGTAAAAGAAAATAATTTACAAAATATAGAACAAATAGAAAAAGGGATTGCAGACTATTTACAATCAGAAGAAGCCAGAAAGATTATTGGTAATAATGTAGCAAAATTAATACAATCTCAAGATTTAGAGAAACAAATTTCTGAAATAATGCAAAAATATATGGGAACTGTTATGGCAAATATGACAAAGAGTTTAGAAAAGGAAATGACAACGGCAATGACGAATTTAAGTAGTCAAATAACAAGTGCGATTCGCATTGATGAAAAAGCATTTATAGGGGCATTTCAGATGAAGATGGATGAAGAAGAACTAGCAGAATTAATGACATCACTTATGTCAAAGGAAAAAAATACGTATGAAAATAATTTGAAAAAATTGGATTATGCTAAATTTGAAGAGCCATCAGGAATCAACATTTTTCCGAAAGATTTTGAAGGAAATGAGGCAATTACAGAATTATTAAGCAATTATAATAAAAGTATGAAAGAAAATGGGGAAGAAGACAAAGTGATTTCTTATACAGATATGGTAGGAACGTTAATGAGCTCTGTTACGACAATTGTTAATGTAATTAGTTATGTGCTAATTGCTTTTGTTGGAATTTCTTTGGTAGTTTCTTCTATTATGATTGGTGTTATTACCTATATTAGTGTACTAGAACGTAAAAAAGAGATAGGAATTTTAAGAGCAATTGGTGCATCTAAACATAATGTGGCACAAGTCTTTAATGCAGAAACCTTTATTATTGGAATGCTTGCAGGTATCATTGGAATAGGAATTACAGTTTTATTGCTAATACCAACAAATCAAGTCATTGCCGTTATTTCAGAAGGCTCAAATGTAAAAGCAATTCTGCCACCAACAGCAGGTATCATATTAATTGTATTAAGTACAATTTTAACTCTTATAGGAGGTATTATTCCTTCTAAAAAGGCAGCAAAAGAAGACCCAGTATTGGCATTAAGGTCAGAATAAATAGTAAAAACTAAGAGGAAACAATAAAATGAATTACAAAATTATAAATGGAGCAATAGCGTATGGAGCTGAAACCATATTAGAAGAAATCAATTTTGAAATTAAAGAAAAAGATAAAATTGCTATTATTGGAAATAATGGTAGTGGAAAGACGACATTATTAAAATCTATTATCTATAATGAAATGCTAGAAGAGGGCATTGGAGAATTTAAGTTTGGTATATATAAACAAGGAAACCCAGTAATTGGCTATTTAAAGCAAATAGAGTTTGAAGATTCTGAAAATACATTTTTAGATGAGATTTTGAAATCATATAAAACAATTATAGAATTAGAAAATAAAATAAATTGTATGCAGGAAAAGCTTCAAATAAAAAGTGATGATAAATTGATAAAAGAGTATAGTAGAAGTTTAGAAAAATATGAAATAATGGGTGGATATACCTATAAGAAAGAATATGAAACCGCTATTAAAAAGTTTGGTTTTACACAGCAAGATAAGAGCAAAAAGATAAGTGATTTTTCGGGAGGACAAAGAACTAAAATAGCTTTTTTAAAGTTATTACTTAGTAAGCCAGATATTTTATTACTAGATGAACCTACAAATCATTTAGACATAAGAACAATTGAATGGCTGGAAGGATATTTAAAGAATTATCCGAAAGCAGCAGTTATTGTTTCTCATGATAGAATGTTTTTAGACAAAATTGTGAATAAAGTATACGAAATAGAGTATGCTTCACTAACAGAATACAAAGGGAATTACTCAGCGTTTGAAAGGCAAAAACGAGAAAATTACGAAAAACAACGAAAAGATTATGAATATCAGCAAAAAGAGATAAAACGACTACAAGCAATAGCAGATAGATTTCGATACAAGCCAACAAAAGCTAAAATGGCTCTGTCAAAACTAAAGAAAATAGAGCAAATGGTAAAAATAGAAGAACCTAATAAATATGATTTAAAAACATTTCATACAAATTTTAAAATTCCAGTTCAAAGTGGAAATTTAGTACTATCTGCTAAAAAACTACAAATAGGGTATGATAATAATGTGCTTTCAGAAGTATCGTTTGAATTATACAAGGGACAGAAGCTTGCTATTATTGGAGAAAATGGGAAAGGGAAATCAACATTACTAAAAACGCTTATGGGATTTATTCCAAAGTTAGGTGGAGAATATGAATACGGCTATCATGTAATAAAAGAATACTTTGACCAACAAATGGATTCTTTAAATAGAAATAGTAGTATTATTGACGATATTAGTAATGATTTTCCTGACTTAACGATAACACAAATAAGACAAGCATTAGGTTCTTTCTTGTTTTCAGGAGAAGAAGTTTTTAAACAGATTGGGGTTTTGTCAGGAGGAGAAAAAGTTAGACTTCAATTACTAAAAGTGTTTAAAAAACAAGCAAATTTATTATTATTAGATGAACCTACAAATCATATGGATATTGTGGGAAAAGAAAGTTTGGAAAATATTTTAAAAGAATATGAAGGAACCTTGATATTTGTTTCTCATGATAGATATTTTGTTAATAAAATAGCGAATTGTATTTTGGCATTTGAGCCAGAAGGAGTTATATATTTTAATGGGAATTATGAAGAATATATGAGATATAAAGAAAACAAGTTGGAAGGGAATAGTGAAAAACAAATAGAAAATGTGCACAAACCTAAAAATATAGATAATGAATATTTCAGAAATAAAGAAAGAATAAGAAGAAAAAATAAGATAAATAAATTGGAATCAGAAATAGAATTAAGAGAAAACAAAATAAAAGTATTAAAACAAGAGATGCAAAATGAAGAAATAGCAACAGATTATATGCAATTAAAAGAGTTAGAAGACCAAATAAAGCAGCTAGAGCAAGAAATTGAAACCAAAATGATAGAATGGGAAGCGTTAAGTTGTAATATTTAAAAGGATGGAGAAGAAAATGAGAAAGATCTATATACTACTAATGCACACACACACAATACCAGCTAGGTTAATTAAAATAGTAACAGAGTATGGATATAGTCATGTGGGACTTTCTTTAGAAAAAAATTGCGAAACAATCTATAGTTTTGGAAGAAGAAATCCATATTCTATATTAAATGGTGGTTTTTCTATTGAATATAAAGAAGGAGCGTTTTTTAAGAAGTTTCACAAAACAACTTGTAAAATATATGAGGTAGAAGTAACAGATAAACAATATGATGAAGTTAAAAGTATTATTGAGTATATGAAAGAACATATTGAAGAGTATAAGTATGATATTTGGGGAATTGTACCAAGATTTTTTGGAATTCCATTAACTCTTAGAAATCGATATGTCTGTAGCTATTTTGTGGCACGTGTACTAGAAAAGACAGGAATTCATCAATTTAAGAAAAAAGTATGTTTGATAAGGCCAAGAGATTTTGATGGATTGGATGGGTTTAAGGAAATATATCGAGGAAATTATTTGGATTATAAAGAAGATTGATACTGGGAATACTGGTATCAATCTTTAATTTTTTAAAAAAAGTATTGACAGTTGAGCGCATATTCACATATAATACTAGTAAAGTTGAATAAATACTCAATTATAAGATAAAATTAAGGAGGTAGAGTATGTCTAAAAATGAATTTGTATGCGATTGTAATATGATTCACCAAGATGTGGTAGAGAGTACGATAAAAGGAATGTTAGAAGAGGACACATTTAATAAATTAGCAGAGTTTTTTAAAATTTTGGGAGATACTACAAGGGTAAAGATTTTGTTTGCATTAGATAGGAACGAAATGTGCGTATGTGATATAGCAAATGTATTAAACATGAGTAAATCGTCTATATCGCATCAATTAGGAACATTAAGAAGAAGCGGAATTGTTAAATGTAGAAAAGCAGGAAAAGAAGTATATTATATGTTAGATGATGAACATGTAAAAGAAGTGTTTGAAATAGGTGTAGAACACATCGAACATAAAAAATAGGAGGAAAGTATGTTGAATAAAGAAAAAACAAAAATTATTGTATCACTTGCATTATTTTTATTTGCAATAATAGTAAGATTTGAAAATGAGTGGATTAATCATATGATATTGATAATTTCATATTTGGTTGTTGGAATAGAAATTTTACAAAAAGCATTACGCAATATTACAAAAGGAAAAGTGTTTGACGAAAATTTTTTAATGTCAGTAGCTACACTGGGTGCATTTGCAATTGGGGAATTTCCAGAAGCGGTCGCAGTTATGCTATTTTACCAAATAGGTGAATTGTTTCAAGATTATGCTGTAGATAAGTCTAGAAAATCAATTGCAAGTTTAATGGATATAAGACCAGATTATGCGAATGTAGAAAGAGACAATAAGGCACAAAAAGTAAAGCCAAATGAAGTTAAAATAGGCGAAATAATTGTTGTTAAGCCAGGAGAAAAAATACCTTTAGATGGGTATGTTGTAGAAGGAGTATCAAGTGTTGATACAAAAGCATTAACTGGTGAAGCATTACCACGAGAAATAGAAGTAGGAAATGAAGTATTAAGTGGTTATATTAATATAAATGGTGTTATTAAAGTAAAAGTATCAAAAGAGTATGAAGAATCTACAGTTAATAAAATACTAGAACTAGTTGAAAATGCAAGTAATAAAAAATCGAAGTCAGAAAACTTTATTACAAAATTTGCAAGATATTACACTCCTATTGTTGTTATTATTGCAGTACTTTTAGCTGTTATTCCACCACTTATGATAAGTGATGCAACATTTTCAGATTGGATATATAGGGCATTATCATTTCTAGTAGTATCATGTCCATGTGCATTAGTTATTTCAATTCCACTTAGCTTTTTTGGAGGAATTGGAGGGGCATCCAAAGAAGGAATTTTAATAAAAGGAAGTAACTATTTAGAGCAATTGTCTAGCACAGAAATTGTCGTATTTGATAAAACAGGAACATTAACAGAAGGAATTTTTGAGGTGCAAAAAGTAGAGCCAGAGGGAATAACAAAAGAAGAACTGCTAAAGATGGCAGCCTATGCTGAAAATTACTCAAATCATCCTATTGCTTTATCTGTAAAAAAGGCGTATGATAAAACAATAGAAGAAACACAAATTACAAAGATAGAAGAATTGGCAGGACGTGGAATAATAGCAGTAATAAACAATAAGTCTGTAGCAGTTGGTAATGAAAAATTAATGAATGAAAGAAAGCTTTCTTATACAAAATGTAATGAAATAGGAACTATTTTATATGTTGCTTTAGAAGGAAAATATGTAGGATATATTCTAATTGCAGATAAAATAAAAAAAGATGCGAAGGAAACAATAAAGAAGTTAAAGAAGCAATCTGTTAAACAAACAGTTATGCTAACAGGAGATAGAAAAAATAGTGGTGAAGATGTTGCTGGAAAATTAGGAATAGATAAAGTGTATACAGAGTTATTGCCAAATGGAAAAGTAGAAAAGGTAGAACAATTATTAAAAGAAAAAAGTCCAAAAGGAAAACTATGTTTTGTAGGAGATGGCATTAATGATAGTCCTGTTTTAGCTTTAGCAGATATCGGAATAGCAATGGGAGGATTAGGTGCAGATAGTGCCATAGAAGCAGCAGACATTGTAATTATGACAGATGAGCCATCTAAAATAATAAATGCAATGCGTTTATCGAAAAAAACGATGAAAATTGTAAAAGAAAATATTATATTTGCTATTTCCATAAAAGTACTGGTTCTATTATTAAGCGCGTTAGGGGTATCTACTATGTGGGAAGCAGTTTTCGCAGATGTGGGTGTTTCAATTATTGCAGTTGTTAATGCATTAAGAGTATTAAATATAAAGAATAAATAAAAGAAAGGATAGAGAGAAAATGAAAGAAATAGAAATAAAGGTAAAAGGAATGGTTTGCGGAGGATGTGAAAATAGAGTAAAAAATGCTTTGAGCACTATAACAGGAGTAGAAAAAGTAGAAGCAAATTATGAAACGGGGAAGGTTATAGTATTAGCAAGTGAAGAAGTAAGTAAAATGGTACTAGAAGAGAAAATTGACGATATTGGATTTGAAGTAGAAAAGGAAGATTAGAAGATGAGAAAAATAATTTTATCAATTGATGGAATGACGTGTTCAGCTTGCTCAAATGGTCTAGAAAAATATCTAAACAAGCAAAATGGAATTATAGAAGCAACTGTTAATTTAGTAATGGCAAACACTACTATTATTTATGATGAAAACATATTAGAACAAAGTAAATTAGACGAATTTATAAAACAAGCAGGATTTAAGAGTTTAGGTGAATTTAAACAAATACGTCAGGAAAGCAGAAACAAAAAAGAAAAAAATAAATTTATTGTGTTTACCATATTAGCAATTATTTTAATGTATGTTTCTATGGGGCATATGATAAATTTACCAATTTTTGATTTTTTAGATGTAACTACCAATCCAGTTAATTATACAATATGCCTATTTGTGTTTGCGATTATTTTTATAATTTATGGGGGCGATATTTTAAGAAATGGCTACAAAAATTTAATTCATAAGACCCCTAATATGGATACATTAGTAGGAATAGGAGTTATTAGTAGTTTTTTATACAGTATTTATAGTATGATACAAATTATACAAGGTCATATAGAACATACACATCATCTATATTTTGAATCAACTGCTATTGTAATTTATTTTATTAAATTAGGTAGATATTTAGATGGTCTTAGTAAAGATAAAACAAAAGAGGCAATTCAAAAACTGGTTAAAATAACACCAAATCAGGCTACTATTAAAATAGATGGAATAGAAAAACAAGTAACATTAGATGAAATACATAAAGGAGATATTATTGTATGCAAACCAGGAGAAAAAGTGGCAGTAGATGGAGAAATATGTGAAGGTATAGCACATTTTGATGAAGCATTTATTACAGGAGAAAGTAAGCCAGTTGGAAAGAAAAAAGGTGATAGAGTAATTGCTGGTAGTATTAATTATGATGGCTATATAGAATATAAAGCAGAACGAATTGGAAAAGAATCTACCATATCGGAAATTGTAAGATTAGTCATAGAAGCAAGTGGAACAAAAGCGCCTATTGCTAAAATTGCAGATACTGTTTCAGGATATTTTGTACCTAGTGTTATGATATTAGCAATTTTAACATTTATCGTACATTTAATCATAGGAACTGAATTTTCAGAAAGTTTAATACGTTTTGTTACAATACTAGTGGTGGCATGTCCTTGTAGCTTAGGATTAGCAACGCCACTTGCCATTATTGTAGCAGAAGGACTATGCGCAAGTAATGGGATTTTAGTAAAGAAAAGCGAAATATTAGAAAATGCACAAAAAGTAGATACAATTGTATTTGACAAAACAGGGACTTTAACATATGGAGCATTAAAAATTGCAGAAATAAAAAATGAAAGTGATATAGAAACAAGTAGATTGTTACAGCTAATAGGAAGTATAGAAGCCAAGGCATCTCATCCAATCGGGAAAGCATTCGAAAGTTACTTAGAAGAACACAAGATTAATCAATTAGAAGTTACTGAATTTGAAAACTTGGCAGGATTAGGAATTATAGGAACAGTAGATGGGCAAAAACTAATTTTGGGAAATGCCAAAATTTTAACAGAGTATCATATCGAAAATAGATATCAAAAAGAGGAAGAAGAACTTAGCCAGAAAGGCAATAGTATTGTATATGTAGCAAATGAAAAAAGAGTACTTGCTTTAGTTGGAGTAAATGATATTGTAAGAGAAAATGCAGAAGCGGTTATTAAAGAATTAAATAAAAATAAAATAAATACCATTATGCTAACAGGAGACAACAAAGATACAGCAGAGAAAATTGCAAGTGAAATTGGAATCGTACAAGTGATTTCAAATGTGTTACCATCAGAAAAGACAGAAACAATTAAAGAGTTAAAAGAGCAGGGAAAATATGTAATGATGTGTGGTGATGGTATAAATGATAGCCCAGCATTAGCATTAGCGAATATTGGTATTAGCGTAAATAGTGGAACTGATATTGCAATGGACTCATCAGATGTCATTTTAACGAAAAATGATTTAGCTAGTATCTTAAATTTAATAAAAATTAGCAAAAAAACAGTAAGGAATATAAAACAAAACTTATTTTGGGCATTTTTTTACAATTGTTTGATGATACCTGTTGCAATGGGCATGCTTGTAGGAATGGGCATTTCAATTAATCCAATGCTAGCAAGTGTGGCAATGATGTTTAGTAGTATTACAGTTATATTAAATGCTTTGAGATTAAAAAGAATTAGAATTGATACATAAAGTTAAGTTTATATGGTATAAGTAATAGATATATAATATTTGAAAGATATTGACAAAAGAATAGTTAGTTAGATAAAATTACTTTGAAAAGTAAAATACATAACAA
>CATKGX010000074.1 GCA_949747775.1 uncultured Clostridia bacterium
ACTTCCAATTTATTTTATTTATATTTATTTTCAATTAAAAAAAGAAAAAAATAAAAAGAATAAAATAGAATATGAAAATAAATTAAAAGAAGAAATAGAACAAGAAAAAATAAAAAATGAAATTAATATTGCAGAAATAAAAATGAATCATATAAATGAACAAATAGAAGAACTACAAAAAGAAAAACAAAAAAAGCAAGAAGAAATAAATCAAATCCATTTACAGTTAGATACAAATATGGATTTACAAATTGAAAAAATAAAACAAGAATATCTTCATCAAATAAATATTGATGATATATTAGACAAAATAGATTTTCATCATATACAAGAACAATTAACGATATTACAAGAAAGAATAAATCAAAATAAATTAGACTTGCATCGTATCGAATTAGAAGAAGGAAATATACTACCCAAATTAGATAATATGATTACCTTGCAGGAAGAATACAAAAATTTAGAAGAAGAACAACAAGAATTGCTAGAAAAAAATGAATGTATTGTTTTAGCAAAAGAATATTTAAACAAAGCATACCAAAATATGAAACAAAGTATTACTCCAAAATTTACACAAAATTTATCAAAAACAATTTTCGAACTTTCAAATGGAAAATATAACAAAGTAACCATTAATGATGAAAAAGGACTTGTGGTAGAAAATGAATATGGAGAATATGTTCCCGCCAGCAGACTAAGTGTAGGGACAATAGACCAATTATATTTATCATTAAGATTATCCATGTTAGAAGAAATTGCAGAAGAAAAAATGCCTATTATATTAGATGAAACATTTGCTTATTATGATGAAAATAGACTACAAAATATTTTAAAGTTTCTAATAAAAAAAGCACAAGAGCATCAAATTATTATATTTACTTGTACCAATAGAGAAAAAAATATTTTAAATCAATCAGGTGTAGACTATAATTTGGTTGAATTATCATAGAAAATAGTGTATAATAATATAGCAATTTAAGAACAAACAATTTTTAAGTTTAGAAATGAGAAATTTGATAAAAGGAGAGACATGACATGTTTCAAAAATTAGAATCAGTAGAAAAACGATATGAGGAATTAACAGAAAAGATTAGCAATCCAGAAATTATAGCAAAACAAACGCAGTGGCGTGAATATATGAAAGAGCATGCAGAAATTGAGCCAATTGTACAAAAATATAGAGAATATAAAAAAGCAAAACAAGCAATGGAAGAAGCAAAGGAAATGCTAAGCGATCCAGATTTAAAAGAATTAGCAGAAATAGAAATGTTAGAGAACAAAGAAAAAATACCAGCGTTAGAAGAAGAAATCAAAATACTACTTATTCCAAAAGACAAAGATGATGAAAAGAATGTTATCTGCGAAATAAGAGGTGGTGCTGGTGGTGACGAAGCAGCTTTATTTGCAGGAACATTATTTAGAATGTACAATATGTATGCAGAAAGAAAACATTGGAAGCTAGAAGTATTAAACGAAAACGAAACAGAACTTGGTGGATACAAAGAAATTTCATTTATGATTACTGGTAAAGGGGCATATAGCAGATTAAAATTTGAAAGCGGTGTACATAGAGTACAAAGAGTCCCAGACACAGAAGCAAGTGGAAGAATTCATACATCAACATCAACGGTAGCAGTACTTCCAGTAGTAGAAGATGTAGAAATAGACATTAACCCATCAGATATTAAAATGGAAGTATTTAGAGCATCAGGAGCTGGTGGACAACACATTAACAAAACATCATCAGCTGTAAGATTAATACATGAACCAAGTGGAATTGTAGTAGAATGCCAAACAGAACGTTCACAATTCCAAAACAAAGAAAACGCTATGAAAATGTTAAAAACAAAACTATACGATATAGAAAAACAAAAACAAGACAGTGAAATTACAAATGCAAGAAGGTCACAAGTAGGAAGCGGAGACAGAAGTGAAAAAATACGTACCTATAACTATCCACAAGGACGTATTACAGACCACAGAATCGGATTTTCAATCTATCAAATGGAAGACTTTTTAAATGGAAACTTAGACGAAATGATAGACAACCTAACTGCAGCAGATAGAGCAGAAAAACTAAAAGGAAATGAAGAAGAATAAATAAGAACAAGGAAAGTCTATAAAAGACTTTCCTTGTTTTGACATAATGGATACTAAAAGAAAGAAGTAACACATAGAAGTTTGAGTAAAAAGGTTGAAAAAAAAAGTAAAAACTGATATAAATATGTAAAATAAAGGAGGAGAATGATATGAATAAAATGCTTCAATTTGAAAGCGAAAATAAGCCAGTTAGAAAAATGAATAAGAAGAAATTAATTTTCGTAATAGTAGCAATTATTATTTTAATAATAATTGTAATAATGGCAATACTATATTCTTCTCATAAACCATTTAGAAAATTTTTAGATCAGTATTTATTTAGAAAGAATGTATCAGAAGAAACATTAACAGCTATTTCATTAGATTATGACTCAAATGTTAGTGTCATTGGATATAACAAATATATTTGTGTATTGGCAGAAAATGTGTTAAGGCAATATAACAATTCAGGAAATTTGGCAGGAGAGATAAAGCTAGAAATTAGCAATCCTATTTATCGTGCCAATAACAGATATCTTGCGATTAGTGAAAAGAATAGCCAAAAATTCTACTTAATTTCAGGCAATAAAATTTTATGGGAAAAAGAAACAGATGGAAACATTAGCAAAATAGATGTTAATAAAAATGGATATGTAACAGTTATCTTGACTGGTACAACGCATAAATCGGTTATTGTAACATATGATGCAAAAGGAACAGAATTATTTAAAACATATCGTTCCAGTACTACTGCCTTAGACGCTACAGTAGCACCAGACAATAAATATTTAGCATTTGCAGAAATAGATACAACAGGAACCAATATACAATCAAATATTAAAATCATATCGATTGAAAAAGCAAAAGAGACACCATCAGAATCTATTGTATATACCTATGAAGCACCACAAAATAGATTAGTAACGAATATAGAATATCAAGATAAAAATAAATTAGTATGCATTTATGATGATGCGATTCATATTATTTCAGATAATAAAGATGAAGAAATTATGAAATTGCAAGAAGAAAAGAAAAAGATTAACATAGCAGATATTCGACTAAGTAGCCATATTTACAGAACAGTAGAGAAGCAAACAGGAATATTTCAAGCAGATACAACAATAGAAATAATGAATACAGATAGCAAAAAGCAAACGGTTTATACAGTAGAAGGTGTTGTAAAAAATGCATATTGTTATCATAACATAATAGCAGTTAATTTAGGACAAGAATTAGAATTTATTAATACAAGTGGATGGCTAGTAAAAAGATATACATCATCACAAGATATACAATCCATTGCAATAGCAGAAGGACTAGCTGGAATTATATATAGAGATAAAGTAGAAATTATTCATTTATAAGGAGGTGAGAAAATGACAATAATCGTTGATTTAATTATTATAGCAATCATAGCACTTTGCGTTATTATAGGATATATAAGAGGATTAACAGGAGCTTTAATCAAAATTATAGCATTTGTAATGTCTTTAGTAATAGCATTTGTACTATTTGTGCCTGTATCAAATTTTGTGATACAAAATACACAAATTGATGATAGTATTGAAAGGTCAATTAGAGAAATAATTGTATCACAAGAGGGAAAATCAGAAGAAGAAAAAATGCCAACAGCAATTAATGAATACATTAGCCAAAAAGTAGAAGAAGCAGCTAAGAATGCTAAAGAAGGAGTAGCAGACATTGCAGCAAAAGAAGTAGCACAAACAATAGTAAAAGCGAGTACATGGATAGGATTGTTTATTGTAGCAAGAGTTGCATTAATACTTTTAAAACTAATTACAAGTTTAATTACAAAACTACCTGTTATCAAGCAATTTGACAAAGTAGGTGGAATTATATATGGACTAGTAGAAGGACTACTAATTACCTATTTTGCATTAGCCATGATTTCATTTGTAACACCAATGACAAAAGGTAAATTATCAGAAGAAATAAACAAGTCTTACTTAGGAAGTACAATGTATCATCACAACTTATTATTGAACATAATATTTTAGAAAAAGGTTGATATTTCAATAAGATTTTGTTATACTGTTACAGATATTAAAAAATAGGAGTGAAAAATTTTGAAAAGTAAACAAAAAGCAAAAGAAAAGAAAAAAAAGGGTGGAAAAGTAAAGAAATTTTTTCTAATTGTATTACTTATATTATTAATATTAGCGGCAGTATTTGCCTACAAGGTACATAAAAATGGTGGGGGAATTAGCGGAATGCTTGCAGCGACACTTGGACACGACCAAAATACAGTAAATAAACTACCAAAAATGTATTGCTTGTTAGTAGGGAAAAGTCAAGGGTTAACAGATACAATTATGTTAGCTTCATATGACCCAAAAACACAAGAAGCAGGGTTACTATCAATACCAAGAGATACTTTTGTAGGTGAAAGTAAAAGTTCAGCATATCCAACAGACAAAATTAATGCAGTATATAGTTCCTATTCATCATCACAAGAAGGTCTAGAAAAATTAGTAAAAGCGGTAAGTTCACTTACAGGAATTGATGTAAAATACTATGTTATGGTAGATACACAAGCGCTAAGAGCATTGGTAGATGAAATAGGTGGAGTAACATTTAATGTACCAATAGATATGAACTATGATAGTAATAAACAAAACTTGCATATTCATTTAAAGGCAGGAGAACAAAAACTAGATGGAGATAAAGCAGAGCAAGTAGTTCGTTTTAGACATAACAATAATGGAACAACATATCCAGAAAGTTATGGAATGGAAGACTTAGGAAGAATGAAAACACAAAGAGCATTTTTAACAGCACTTGCGAAACAGACTTTAGTACCAGCAAATGTAACAAAAATACCAGGATTTATAGATATTGCAAAAGAATACGTAGAAACAAACTTAGATTTTGATGCAATTAAAGATTATGTGCCATATGCAGTAAACTTTAATACAGATAATTTAAAAACAGATAAAGTGCCTGGAGAACCAGCATACTTAAACACATGGGCATTTTATTTAGCAGATGAAGAAGAAACGAAAAAAGTAGTAAATAAACTATTCTTTGGACAAGAAGAAACTAGCAAGGAAGAAGAAGGAAATACAGTTTCTTCTGAAGAAACAAAAGAATCAGATACAAACAAAATTAATATAGAAGTGCTAAATGGAAGTGGTAAGACAACAAATTTAGCAGAAGTAGTAGCAGAATTAGAAGCAGCAGGATATAATGTAGAAAAAACTGGAAAGACAACAACAACAGGGAAAACAACTATTATCAATCGAAAAAATGTATCAGAGACAATTCAAGCAAACATCAAAGAAATTGTAGATACGGAAAGTATCACAAATGGTCAATCTAGTGGAGATACAGATATTACTATTATTTTAGGAACAGACTATGTAGTATAAAAATTAATTCAAATAATGGGAAAGTATGTTTTGCATACTTTCCCAAAAATTAAATCTTATTCATTCCCAATTAATCTAAAAAATCAGCCATTTGCGTAAATTTAAATTCACCATTTCCATTGTGGATATTGTGGAAACTATGAGTCATTTTTTTAAAATTCTTGGACTTAGAACCTCTTTTTTTCGTATTTGCATAATGTTTTTTTCTAGAATGTTTCTTTTTAGGGCCGCTTTTTAACAATAGATAAATAATATACAATATTAAAAATATGGCTAATATTCTAAAAAGAAGAACTTCAAAACTAGAAGGAATTACAGAAGATGCTGCCACTAAATCAGAAGAATACATATCTCCATCAATTTCATAAGAAATTTTACCAACTACTGTATTCTCAGCAATAGGAGCCTTCAATTCAGGATTTATTTCAATAGTAGGTTTTAAATCTTCTTTTTTTACAGTGGTACTTAATAAAACAGTAATATCATCTTTTACGCAAATATCTAAGTTTTTTGTTTCCTTTGTTCCATTTTGAATATCAATTGTTTTAACAATGTCATGTGCAGAGTTAAGTGAAGTATAAGTATAATTATTAAATCCATAGTCAAACAAATGAATACAATCTTCATATCTTTTTTCAACAGAATCGCTATTTAAAACAACAAGAAGTAATTTCATCTCTCCATTTTTAGCAGTTGTAACAATACAACTATCAGCAGAATCGGTATAACCAGTTTTTAAACCTGTAGCATAAGGATAATAATATGTATTTAAAGACTCGTTATTAATAAGGGCGTTTGTAGCATTGAAAATTCTATCTGTTTTATTGTATTTATTTGTCTTAGGTAAAGTATATTGTGTTACCATGGCAATTCTCATAATATCAGGAAACTTCATAGCATATTTGCCAATTAATGAAAGGTCATATGAAGTAGAATAATGATTTTTGTCATGAATACCATTAGGGTTAACAAAATTAGTATTTTTACAACCCAGTTCTTTTGCTTTTTGGTTCATTAATTTGCAGAATTCCGAAACTGAACCAGAAATATGTTCTGCTAAAACAACAGCAGCATCATTAGCAGAAGGAATCAAAAGAACATTTAGTAGTTGTTCAACAGTAAGTTTTTCACCTTCTTGTAAATTAGCATGAGAATATCCAACTGGTATTGAAAAGATTGCATTATGACTTACAGTAGCAACATCCGTTAGCTTGCAATTTTCAAGAGTTAAGATAGCCGTCATAAGCTTGGTAGTACTTGCAGGATACATTTTTTCATAAGCCTTTTTTTCATATAAAACTTTGCCAGTATTAGCATCTATTAAAAGACACGAAGGCGAATTTACTTTTATAGAATCTGTGTGATTGGAACTATTGGCCAAAACAGAAATAGGGCTTGCCAATAGTAGTAAAATTGAAATCATAAATATTATTATGGTGTTTTTTAGTTGTTTCATAAAATAAAAATCTCCTCATAAAACTCGTATATTAATATATATGATTTTACTTAAAATTTCAAGACAATAATAAAGAATAAATAAAAAGGAGAAAGAAAAATGAACGAAAAGATAAACAAGAAAAACATAATAATAGTAATTTGTGTGATAATAGTAGGAATTGGAGTAGGAATATATATAAATTATCAGAAAGAAATAGAGTCAGATAGTATAGAGATATTAGAAAATATGGAAAAGGAGATAGAAGCGGATAATAACAAAATAAAAGAACAAAAAAATACAAATTCAAATAACGAAATAACAAAGGAAGAAAACATTGCAATTCACATTACAGGGGAAGTAAAAAAGACAGGGCTTTTATATTTAAATAAAGGAGCAAGGATTGCAGATGCAATTGAAAAAGCAGGAGGAGCTAGCAAAAATGCAAATTTAGACATCATTAATCTAGCGTATGTACTAGAAGATGGACAAAAAATATATATACCAAATAAAAAGGAAAGAATAGAACAAAATGAGTATATTAATTCAAATAGTGGAAACAATGTAATAGTAGAACAAGGAAAATTAAATCATACAAAAGCAAATGGGAAAGGAGAACAAAAAAAGGTGAATATTAATCTAGCAGACCAAGAAACATTAGAAAGTTTACCAGGCATAGGCCCATCACTTGCACAAAGAATTATTGAATACAGAGAAAACAACGGAAAGTTTCAGAAAATAGAAGACATACAAAATGTAAAAGGAATTGGAGATAGCAAATATAGTAATATAAAAGAAAAAATCTGCATATAATAAAAAGAAAATAAAAAAATCTGCGCAATTTCACACAAAATTGCGCAGAAGTGTTGACAAATACACACATACGTTGTATACTAAAAAAGTAGCCAAAAGCTTAACGAAAATGCCAACGCTACACAAACTAAATATCGCGGGGTGGAGCAGTTGGCAGCTCGTCGGGCTCATAACCCGAAGGTCGTAAGTTCGAGTCTTACCCCCGCAACCAAAGATTTCATTAGAGTCGCAAGAAATTGTAGGCTCTTTTATTATGTTGGAAAAAGTGTAATTTTAGCTGTTTTGGGGACAGCTTGGGGACAAAGACTGTCAAAACCCTTTAAAACAGGCTAAAACACGTATTGCGGTTTTAAAAAAGCAATTTCTGTAATTATATTGAAAAAGAGTAATTAGTTTTTATCTATTAATAAATTTTGCAAGATTATACCAGCACTTCTATTATGAGAAGCTAGAGGGCGGACATAAAAATTGAATGTTGTACTTATTTGAGCACGTCCTAATCTTGCTGCTACAACTGCTACATCTACATTTTGTGAAATAAGAAGAGTAGCATTTGTATGTCTGATACCATGAAAATTAATTACAGGTAGTC
>CATKGX010000075.1 GCA_949747775.1 uncultured Clostridia bacterium
GTGCTTGCAGAACCAATATTAAAAATGATTTATCCAACAGCATCAGATGGGGCTCTAATATTACAAATAGGTTCTATTACAATGATATTTACAGCATTAAACCAAACAATTAATGGAGGTCTATATGGTTTGAACCTACCAAGAGTGCCAGTAGCAGCATTTACTATGGGAGTTATTGCTAAAACAATACTAAATGTGATATTAGTAAGTAATCCTAAAATTAATATTACAGGTGCTGCTATTGGTTCAGTAGTATGCCAAGTACTTGCATTTTTACTATGCTTTAAAGTGTTAAGAATGAAGTTAAGAACAAAACTAGATTTTAAAGCAAATGTATTAAAACCAGGAATGGCAGCAATTATTATGGGGATAGCGGTATATTTGACACATCATTTTATAAGTGCAATACTAGGAAACACGATTGCTACTTTAATGGCAATTTTAGTAGGTGTTTGTGTATATGGGATATCAATTATATTAATGAAAGTATTGGAAAAAGAAGACCTAATGATGATACCTTTTGGAGCTAAAATATATGAACTATTAGTAAAACTACACATATATGAAGAAGAGCCACTTGCATAAAGTGGTTTTTTCGTGTAAAATAGTATATGTAGGAGGTAAGATATGAAGTATTTTATCATATATTTAATCACAATCAATATCATTGCTTTTTTATCTATGTACATTGATAAAAGGCGTGCAAAATATGGAAAGTGGAGAATTAAAGAACATACCTTATTTGTTTTAGCTTTATTAGGGGGAAGTATTGGTTCTATGACAGGGATGTATACTTTTAGACATAAAACACAAAAAGCTAGATTTTTTATAGGATTTCCAGCTATATTAATTTTGGAAGTGTTATTAGGAATTTTAATATATAATGATTTTATAAAATAAGAAAAGAAACATACCCTTTAAGAGTATGTTTCTTTTCTTGTCAGAAATCAATCGAGAAGACTAAAAGATCCACTTTTTATATGATAGAAAGGCAATAGGAAAACTTTGTTAATATCAATGAAGTTAGCGTTTGTTATAGAAAGATATCTGTATTGAAGGTAATTTTTTAAAGCATGATATTGAGCATTAGTCATTTTAACTGCTGGAACAAACATATTAATCTCAATTAAAGGTACAAAGAATCCTTTTTTAGAAGAGGATGATTGGATATTCTCTTCAGCTTTTTCTAGAACCATTTTAACGAAATTGTCAAAAATGGGGTCGGTTTTTCGGAGATCCTCTAATTCCTGTACACAACTGCCTTTTTCTGACATAATAGTACCACCTTTCATATAATAATAGTAAAAGTGTTACAACTTAAAATCTGAGAATGATTATATCATGTTTACATAAAAATGTCAAGAATATTCTCTGTCGAAAAATGTCATACGATTTATCTTGAAAAAAAAGAGAACTCGTGTTTTAATAGAAAAAAGAAAAGGAGGAAAAAATGGAATTTACAGAAAAAGAGTTAGAAAAAATTGAACAATTGCTAGAAGAAGCCAGAGAAAGCATAAGAAATAATGAGAGAATGTATACAGAAGAAGAAATTTTCGAAATGTTTCATATTCCAAAGCCAACAGAAGAGGAGAGAAAGAAATTTATACAAGAAGAAATGAGGGAGTATTATAAGAGTCAAATATAGTAAAGAGGCTCAAAGAGATTTACTTAATATAAGTTATTATATTACATATTATTTGTTTGAGCCTAATATAGCACAAAAAATAATAAAAGGAATTACATATAAAATTTCATTTTTAAAACAGTTCCCATATATAGGAAGAGTTATCAATAAAAATCAAGAACATATTTTAATCTTTAAAAATTATCTAATCTTTTATAAAATCCAAGAAAATCAAGACTTAATTATTATTATGAGAATTATGCATGCCAAAATGTATCATACAATATAAAGCTGACAGAAATTACAAAACGATGAATATTTTTGTTTACTTTTTCACAATTTATATATATAATTGTTTTGAAATGAAACAAAAGAATATAAGGAGGCTTTATATGGCAAACAAATATGTATATTTATTTAAAGAAGGCAATGCAAAAATGCGTGAACTACTTGGTGGAAAAGGCGCAAATTTGGCAGAAATGACAAATTTAGGACTTCCAATACCACAAGGTTTTACTGTAACGACTGAAGCCTGTATACAATATTACGAGGATGGCCAAAAAATTTCGGAAGAAATAAAATCACAAATATTTAGTAGCTTAGCAGAGCTAGAGAAAATAACAGGAAAGAAATTCGGAAGTACAGAAAATCCATTACTTGTTTCTGTTCGTTCAGGAGCAAGAGCTTCAATGCCTGGAATGATGGATACAATTTTGAACTTAGGTTTAAATGAAGAAGTTGTAAATAGCTTAGCACAAAAAAATGAAAGATTTGCTTATGATAGTTACAGAAGATTTATTCAAATGTTTAGTGATGTTGTAAAAGAAATACCAAAGTCACTATTTGAAGAAGAAATAGATAAAATGAAACAAGAAAAAGGAGTTAAACTAGATACAGAATTAACAGCAGAAGATTTAAAAGAATTAGTAAATAGATTTAAAGCAATATATAGAAAAGAGCAAGGAAGCGAATTTCCAAATAATGCAACAGAACAATTAATA
>CATKGX010000076.1 GCA_949747775.1 uncultured Clostridia bacterium
AAGATATAAAACCTAAAATAGACATGAAGTCTTTTACAAATTATATTTCTGATGGCATGAAAAAATGTAATATTTCAAAAAATAATACTAATTTTGAGCATGATTTAATTAGTGTTTTGACCAGCATTCAAATAACTTTATCATGCTTAGCTACAAATAACAAGAAAGGCGGAAATTAATATGTATTTTATAGACGAAGAACACGAACTATTTTTTATAAACAAATTAAAAGAATTGCATCAATATGGAAAAACAGACGTATATTATACCTCTTTAGTATATACCCTAGGAGTTTGTGAAACTACAAGAAAACACTTTGACACCATAATTAATACCAAAAAAGGCGAAATAAATATAGATGCCCTATCCCTTCCTTGGCAAACTAGAACATCCGAAAAAGTAACTAGAATGGCTTTCAATCTATGGAATGGTTGTATGTATGATAGTAAAGAAGATATAGAAAATAATAAAATGTCAAAAGGATATATCCCCAGTGAAATATTTGCTTGCTCATATGCTCCATATTTTTATGAAAATGTAAAGCTAAGATATCCAGAATATACAAAAGAGCTAAATAAAAATAATAAAATAAAGAATTATGAAAGTGAGAGATAAAATATGAATAATGAAAATATAAGAACAAATGCAATTGATACAAAAGATGTAAAATCAATCCAAGAAAAAATAGTAATGAATTATTTAGAAAAAATAACTAACCCCTTTGCACTACTAACAGCACCAGACATTTCAAAAGACTTACATATTGGAATAAATCAAGCTTATGACTTAATGAAACAAGAGGACTTTCCAACTATTACAATTGGCAAAAAGAAAACTATTACAATCGCTTCATACTTACTTTGGAAAATGAATAAGGAGGTAAAATAATATGCCAGTAAAAGGAAAAGGCGAAGGTTATGTTTTCTTTAACAAACAAAGGAAAAAATGGAATGCACAATATATGGAATATGATGTGAAAACTGGTACTAGTAAACCGAAAACGAAAAGTTTTAATAGTGAAGAAGATGCAAAAAAATATCTAGCTTCAGTTATGTACCAAAAAGAAAACCCTGTTTACATAGAGCATAATGGCATACCTCTTTGTCAACTTATGAGAACAAACTTACAATTGAAACTAGACACTAATTGTATATCTCCTTCTCAATTTACCAGAGTAACCGATACTATCAATAAATTGTCTAAATTTCCTGTTGTCAATAAAAACATTGACGAGATAACATCTGACGAAATACAGGCTTATCTAAACTCTATAAAGCACCTAAGCAATTCTTCTATTTCGAAAGAATATCAACAATTTAATCAAGCTTTTACCGCTGCTGTAAATAAAGGTTACTTAACACGAAATCCCATGACTGATGTTATAAAACCTAAAAGCTTAAAAGAAGATAAAGATGTTAGAGCTTTAACAGTAGAAGAACAACAAGTTTTTACAGATTACCTTTTATCTAAAACGGTAAAAGAGTGTAAATACAAAAATACATTTTTAATTCAAATGTATATGGGTTTAAGAATTGGAGAAGCTTTAGCTCTTTCAACACATGATTTTAACTTAAAAACTAAAATGTTATATGTACGTAGAACTTTGACAATAGACGAAGATAAGCACCTTTCTATGGGAAAGAAAACAAAAACATATTCTGGTAAAAGAAATTTACCTATTCCAGATTTTCTAATTCCATATATATTAGAACAAATGAAAATTGCAGATATACAAAAAAATAATGAGGAAAAACTACTATTTAAACCACCCTATAGTAAATATATTAAACCTAGACGTGCTAATGAAGCACTAAAAGCAATATTTAGCACTTGGGAGATTTACGATATTACTACACACTGTTTAAGACATACTTATGGAACTAGATGTATTGAAGCTCGGTATGTCACCTGTTGTCGTACAAAAGTTAATGGGTCATAAAGATATATATGTTACATTAAATACATATGCATCTGTTTTTGACCAATTTAAGCAAAATGAAATAGATAAAGTAAATAGATACTATATGAATGAAAATCTTATTCCCAGCAATCTTATTGAAAATTCACTAGAAGATAGATAAATCAATAAAAAGGCTTATTTTGGTTGACATAACTTGTTTAGGGGATGTTTTTTCAAAAAATAGAAATTTTGTATAATTACTAAAAGTTAAAAAACGTGAAAGCAGTATATATTTTAGTACTTTCCTTTATTCTCATTTACAGTACTTTTTACATATTATTCCAATATTTTTGTTTAGGAGATTGTTTAAGTAAATGTTTAAATGAAGAAAAAATACAAAAAATTAGAGAAAATGAAAAATCGTTACAAGTCGCTATTATCAATGGTTTTAAGGTTTTACAAGTGAAAACCGAAAAATTTTTCATTGAAAGCAAAAAGATACAGGCTATATTTTTCAATATAGCCTGTATCCCGCTTGTTTCTAGGTGGTGCGGATGAGAGGACTCGAACCTCCACGCCGTTGGCACTGGTTCCTAAGACCAGCGCGTCTGCCAGTTCCGCCACATCCGCATTACTTTAACTGACAATGTATATTGTAGCACATATTTAGTTATCATGTCAATACATTTTCGTAAAACTTTTCGTGTGTTTTGTATGCGGCACTTCTTATCTATCTGAAAGTTCAAGATTGTATGTACTTCTTTGTTTATTTTTCCTTTTTAGTCTATATCCTTCTAGTAATACATTTTTCAATTCCTCTGGTAAAATGCTTAATGCTTGCTCTCTTAAGTCTTTTGGAATTCCATAATATGCTTCTGAAATTGAGCCAACCATACATGCAATTGTATCTGTATCACCACCAATAGAAATTGCTTTTCTAATGGAATCTTCAAATCCATCTGCTTCTAGAAAAACAAATATAGCTTGTGGCACTGTAACTTCACAGCTACCTTCAAAAATATTATTTTTTTGTAATTCTTCTAAACTATATTTTAAATTATATCCAAAATTTTCTACAACATATTGCTTGATTTTGTCTTTTTCCTTTTTCTGTCTTGCTAAAAAAATAGTACTTGCTAAGCATTGTGCTCCTTTAATTGCTTGTTCACTATTATGTGATGGAATAGCTGTTTTCTTTGCTTCTAATTTAACTCTTTCTAAATCATCAAACAAATATGCCACTGGTGATACTCTCATTGCTGCTCCGTTACCCTGACTATTCCCTGTTTCAGTTGTTTCTTGGTTAGCCCATTTTATAAATACTGGTGAAAATGCATTTTTAAAAAATCCCTTTCTTTCCAAGGGTTTGTTTCCATACTTTTTTCCATATTTCTTTAATATTTCTCCATAATCTGCATGATAAATAATCGCCTCTGTCACAGCAATTGTTAATATAGAGTCATCACTTACAAAGCCTTTTTCACTAATTAATGGTACATGCTCTTTATCTAATATGCTTCTTCTTCGTTCTAAATTAACAATCCCTTTCCTACTATCTAAGAACTCTTGATATTCATATTTTGTTCCTGCTATATCTCCTATAATTGCTCCTAACATATTACCTCTCCTAATTTTTATAAAAGTCACTATATGAAATGAATCATATAGTGGCTTTCTTTGTACTATGCGCTAGTTGTTCCTGTTTTCTTTGTACTTGTTTTTCTTTTTGTTACAGGTACTTTTTTAGGAACTTCTCTATTATTATTAATTACAATCTTTGGAGGTTCTCCATTTGCAATTGTTTCTTTCGTTACAATGCATTTTTCTATTTTGCGATTAGAAGGTATTTCATACATAATATCTCTCATAATCTCTTCTATAATTGAGCGAAGTCCTCTTGCTCCTGTTTTTCTTTCTATTGCTTTTTCTACAATTAGTTCTATTGCTTCTGGTTCAAATTCTAATTCTACATTGTCCATTGCAAATAACTTTTTATATTGTTTTACTAAAGCATTTTTAGGTTTGGTTACAATATCTACTAAAGTATTTTTGTCTAATTCTTGCAAAGTAGCAATAATTGGAAGTCTTCCTACAAATTCAGGAATTAATCCGAATTTTAATAAATCTTGTGGTAATAGTTGTTCAAATACTTTATATTTATCTATTTCTTGATTACTTGCAATTGTTGCACCAAAGCCAATAGATTTCTTACCAATTCTATCTTTTACAATTTTCTCTAAACCTTCAAATGCCCCTCCACAAATAAATAATATATTTGATGTATCTATTTGTATAAATTCTTGGTGAGGATGTTTTCTTCCTCCTTGTGGTGGTACAGAAGCAACGGTTCCTTCTACTATTTTAAGTAGAGCTTGTTGTACTCCTTCTCCACTAACATCTCTTGTGATAGAAGGATTTTCTGATTTTCTTGATATTTTATCAATTTCATCTATATAAATAATTCCTCTTTCTGCTTTTTCTACATCATAGTCCGCAGCTTGAATTAATTTTAATAAAATATTTTCAACATCTTCACCTACATATCCTGCTTCTGTAAGAGTTGTTGCATCTGCAATTGCAAAAGGTACTTTTAACATTCTTGCAAGAGTTTGGGCAAGCCATGTCTTTCCGCATCCTGTTGGTCCTAATAATAGAACATTGCTTTTTTGTATTTCTACACCATCATCTGCATAATCTGCTTCATTTGCAATACGTTTATAATGGTTATATACTGCAACAGATAATGTCTTTTTGGCTTCATCCTGTCCAATAACATACGTGTCTAGAAATTCTTTTATTTCTGCTGGACTTGGTAAAGCTGTATCTTCATTTAAAGTATAGGTTAACTCAGTATCTTCATATAAATCATCTTCAATAATATTAGAACATACTTTTACACATTCGTTACATATATATACTCCTGGTCCTGCAATAATTCTATCTACACCATCTTGTGATTTTCCACAAAAAGAACATCTTACACTTTTTTCCTTGTTCGTTGCCATTTTTCTCTCCTTTTAATTCTTCTTTTCTCTAAAACAAGATTTTCTTTTTCTTAGTATTTCTAAGCTTTCGTTCTTGTCATTTGTATTTTATTTTCTTTTGTCCATAATTCCATCTATTAATCCATATTTTAATGCCTCTTCAGCTGTCATCCATTTATCTCTTTCTGTATCCTTTTCAATTGTTTCAATACTTTGACCTGTTTTGTCACTTAACAATTTGTTTAATTTTTCCCTTGTTTTTATCATATGATCTGCTTGAATTTTTATTTCTGTTGTTTGTCCTGCAATGCCGTTTCCTCCGATTAATGGTTGATGAATTAAGATTTCTGCATTAGGTGTTGCATATCTTTTTCCTTTTTCTCCATTTGCTAAAAGCACTGCTCCAAAGCTTGCTGCTAAACCTACACAAATTGTAGAAACAGGACATTTAATATAATTCATTGTATCAACAATTCCCATTCCATCTGTAATAGATCCTCCTGGGCTGTTAATGTATAAACTAATTTCTTTATCTGGGTCTTCTGACTCTAAAAACAACATTTGAGCAATTACTAAACTTGCTGTTGTTGCATTTACATCTTCCCCTAAAAATATAATTCTATCCTTTAATAGTCTTGAGAAAATATCATATGATCTTTCTCCCTTTGCTGTTTGCTCAATAACATATGGTACTAAGCTGTTTTTTTCCATAAAAAATTCCTCCTTATATATATGTAAAAGTAATTTAAAATGTGAAAAGTTAGTGGCTTTCATTTTATTTATTCTACCATAAACTAAATTTCACCCCTAACTTTTCCCCTTAATTACTTCTTTTTATCTTATTTTATTTTTGCATTTTTTACAATAAAATCAATTGCTTTTTCAGTTTTCATACTTTCTGCTATGTAAGATTTTAGTTGTTCATTTTCTAGTAATTCTTTTTCTTCTTTATTATATTGTTTTGCCATTTCTTTAATTTTTTCTGTTAATTCTTCTTCTGATGCTTCTAGCTTTTCTGCTTCTACAACAGCTTCTAGTACTAATCTTGATTTTACAGATCTTTCTGCTTGTTCTTCAAATTCCTTTCTTAGTTCAGTTTCTGTTTTTCCTATCATTTGAAGATATTGTTCTAATTTTAATCCTTGATATGATAATCTTCCTTCAATATCTTTTACCATATTGTCAATTTCTGTTTCAATCATTCCATTTGGAATATCTATTTGTGTATTTTCACATACTGTTTTAATAGCTTCTTCCTCTGTTTCATATTTTTCTTTGCTTTTATTTTCTGTTTCAATTTTTTCTTTGATGCTGTTTTTTAGTTCTTCTAGTGTGTCAAATTCGCTAACATCTTTTGCAAATTCATCATCTAGTTCTGGTAATTCTTTTTTCTTAATTTCATGTAATTTTACTTTAAATACTGCATCTTTTCCTGCTAAGTCTTTTGAAAAATATTCATCTGGGAATTTTACATTAATATCTTTTTCTTCATCTATTTTCATACCAATGATTTGGTCTTCAAATCCTGGAATAAATGTATTGCTTCCTATTTCTAATTCATGTCCTTCTGCTTTTCCTCCATCAAATGGAACACCCTCTACAGAACCTTCGAAATCAATAACAGTAGTATCTCCTGTTTCTACTGCTCTATCTTCTACAGATACTAGTCTTGAGTTTCTTTCTTGCATATGTCCAAGTTCATGGTTTACATCTTCGTCAGATACATTATACTCTATTTTTTTAATTTCTATACCTTTATATTTTCCTAAGCTAACTTCTGGTTTTGTTTGTACAGTTGCTGTGAAAATTAAATCTTTTCCTTTTTCCATTTGAGTAATATCAATATCTGGTCTGCTAACAGCTTCAATATTGTTTTCTTTAATTGCTGCATCATATACTTCTGGTGCTAATTCATTAAAAGCATCCTCATAAAATATTTCAGAACCATATTGTCTTTCTACTAATTGCATTGGTGCTTTTCCTTTTCTAAATCCTGGAATATTGAAGTATTTTGCTGTTTTTGTATACACTTTGTTCATTGCTTCTTCAAATTTTCCTGCTTCAACTGTAAATGATAATTTAACCTCATTTTTGTTTTCTGTTTTTTCTACTTTTACGTCCATCATAACCTCCATTTGAATTATATAATTTATTATCTATTTTAAATCTTTCGTGATATAATTAGCTTTATAATTATATCACAAATTGTAAATATTGCAAGTATTAAATTTTAACTAAATCAAAGTTTAAGTAATCTGCGCTAACTAATGTATATGTAACTCCATCTACTTCTTGTACAACTGCATCTTTTTGCGAATTTCCATGCAAATGTCCATAATAGCATTTTTTAATGTTATATTTTTTTAATATCTTTGTAAATTCAGTATCTTCCTTTCTTAATACTTCACTTATGCTAATTGGTGGATAATGAAAAAATGCTATCATTTCTTTTTCTATGCCATATTTTTGAATTCCATCTTGAATAGATAATTCCAATCTTGCACTTTCTCTTTTTATCATTTTGCTATCTTCTTCATTATCTGATATGTTCCACCCTCTAGTTCCTATAAGAATCTTATTTTCTATACAATAGCTATTATTATATAAAAAATCTATATTTTCGAATTCTGACTCTTTTATAAAATTTTGCATACTTCTTAAGGTTCCCCACCAATAATCGTGGTTTCCTCTTAATAAAATCTTTTTTCCTGGTAGTTCATTTAAATAGGCAAAATCTTTTTGGGTATCTGGTAAATAAGTTTCCCACGAAAAATCACCTAGCAAAATAATGTAGTCTTCTTCTTTTACTCTTTTTATCCAATTATTTTTTATTTTTTCTGTATGTTCATTCCAATTCTCACCAAATATATTCATTGGCTTGTCTTGATTAAATGATAAATGTAAATCTGCTATTACATAAATTGACATCTATATTTCTCCTTTTATCCAATTTTTAAATTTGGTATTGCATTTAATGTTAAGTCTGATTTTGTATCTCCTGAAATGTATCTATAATATCCTGCTGATGCTATCATCGCTGCATTGTCTGTACATAGTATTGGCTCTGGGTAATAAATTTGATACCCTTCTTTTTCTAAATTAACAAAGCTTTGTCTAATATAAGAATTGGCTGATACTCCACCTGCTAATGCAATCTTTTTTGTGCCTAACGTTTGCGCAGCCTTCAAGGTATTGGTTAATAATATGTCTGTTACATACTTTTCAAAACTTGCACACAAATCTGCTTTATTGATTTCTGGATTTTTATGATGCAAATTAATAATTGCTGTCTTAATTCCACTAAAGCTAAAATCTAGTCCATCCATATGTGTTTTAGGAAGTTCAATATTAGCGCTTCCTTCTTTTGCTAGTTTATCTACTTTTGGACCTCCTGGGTATCCTAGTCCAATTACTCTTGCCACCTTGTCAAATGCTTCTCCAATTGCGTCATCTCTTGTTTTTCCTAGTATTTCAAAATGTGTATAATCTTTAATATGTACTAGATGTGTGTGCCCTCCTGAAATAATAACACATAAAAATGGAGGCTCTAGCTTTTTATGTGTGATATAGTTGGCTGCAATATGACCTTCTATGTGATTGGTTGGCGTAAGTGGAATATTTAGCGCATAGCTTAATGCCTTTGCATATGAAACACCTACAAGTAGTGCTCCTACTAAACCAGGTCCATAGGTACAAGCAATATGGTCTATGTCCTTATATTCTATTTTTGCTTCTTCTAAGGCTTGTTTTGTAACGCTAGAAATAGCTTCTACATGATTCCTAGAAGCTATTTCTGGCACAACTCCACCAAATTTTTCATGAATTTTTATTTGTGAGTTGATAACATTTGATAAAACTTCTCTGCCGTTTTTCACAACAGCTACAGAAGTTTCATCACAACTTGATTCAATTCCTAATGTAATAATATCTTTCATATGTTCCTCTTTTTCTTTTATATCATTATATTTACCTTGAAAATACTAGCCACCAACCCCATAATGCCTTCATAAGTTACTGAAATAAGTGGTGAAATAATCATACCTGCAATTCCTGTAATCCAGATAATTACAAAAACTGCATAAAATATATTATAGTAATTTTCAAACCAATTTCTTATATTGTATGGTAAAAATCCGCTAATAATTTTTGAACCATCTAATGGTGGTAATGGTACTAAATTAAAAATACCAAGTCCTATATTAACAAGTACACATGAACGCACTAGTAAAAGTACAATTTCACCAATCTGTGTGCTAATAAAGCTAGAAGCAAACTTCCACAATATAACATAAATTAGACCAAAAACAATTGCTAAAATAAAGTTCATAATAGGTCCTGCAGCAGCAACAATTGTCTCTGCAACTGACATTTTTATATTTCTATTAAAATTTCTAGGCTCTATTTCTACTGGTTTTCCCCATCCAAACCCTGCAAAAACTAACATAATAGTTCCTATTGGATCTAAATGGCTTAGTGGATTTAAATTTAGCCTTCCTTGTCTACGTGGTGTGTCATCCCCTAGTTTATCTGCTGCTATTCCATGAGCAAACTCATGGAACGTAATTGCCACAAGTACAGCAGGCAATGTAAGTAACAAACTAAGTAGTGCATTGGTGTCTGTTAATAGCCCAACTACATTAGACAAAATAAATAATCCTAAAATAATATACAATACTTTTCTATCTATATACATAAAAATTCCTTTCTTCGTAACACCTCTTAAGCATTACTTTTTATTTATTACACATCCCACTATTTTGCTTTTAACGTTCTGCATGTTTTTTTGAAATTTCTTTTATTGTAGTCCTATCCTTTTCTAATGCTTCTTCTACTTCCTTCGATACTTGCTCTATTGTTGGTATCCAGCTGTGTAATTTTTCATTAAGTCTTTCTTGGCATTTTTCAAATACATCCACTAATTGTTCTAACTCCCCTGTTGTTTGGGCAATATATAAAGCTTCTCTATATTCTTTATTATACATATCATCAATAGCAATTAAATCAATATTATTTTCTAAGCATTGTCTAAGTATAATAAATCTTCCTATCCTTCCATTTCCATCTTGAAACGGATGGATATGTTCAAATCTTTGATGAAAATCTGCAATATCACCTAAGGTTTCAATTTTTCTTTCTAGCAAGCCTTCTATTAGTTCGGGTACCTCATATGGCTCAGCTAATTTAATATCTACCGACCTTAATTGATTTGGTATCTTTTTATAGTCACCTGAAAGTCCATACATTTCGTCGCTTGTGTTCTTTTTCAATATAGACTGATATTCTCTTAGTAATCTTGATGTTAACTTCTCTCCTAAAGTTTGTATCACATAATCAAATAATCTTAAAGAATTAATGGTTTCTTGTACATCATTAACAGAATGTTCACCTGTTACAATTTGTTGTTCTAAAAGGACATTCAATTGCTCCATACTAAATGTACTTCCCTCTAGTTTATTAGAATGATATAAATATTCTATTTTAATATCATCATATACCGAATTTTTTATTTTGGATAATTTTTGCATTGTAGCAATAGATATTTTCATCTATTTCCTCCTTAACGGTTGTCGCAAAATGCTACAACTAGTTCAAAAATATGCTTTAAACTAATATTAAGTTTGTTGTAAGCTACTTTGCATATATTTTTTATCTTTCATTTTATGTTATATATATCATATTTTCATTGTTTTTTCAATTAATTATGAGTATTTTTAGAAACTCTATTTTTTATTTAAATATCTTATTAAAATCCGAAATAATAATTCTTTTTATTTCATCTGGTAACAATCTTATATTTTCTATTTCTTCTTTTTTTATTACTTCTGGTATATACGCACCATACTTTTCATAATCTATATTTGTCATTTCGTCACCTTTTCCGCTTCCTATCTCACCTGATTTGTACTCAGCAACAAAAAAATATTGTTTTCTTCCTTTAGATTCTAATTCATAACATTTATTGGTTAGCTTAATTTCTATTCCTAATTCTTCTCGTATTTCTCTTATTGTTGCTTCTTGTATTGTCTCTAATTCTTCTTGTCCTCCCCCTGGAATTGTATAATATTCTTCTTTCTCTTCGCCTTTTCCTTTTATTCTTTTTATTACCACTAAGCCATCATTATATGGTATTATAGCTGAAGCTCTATTTTTACTCATTTATCTTTCCTTCTCTTTATTTGGTTGTCTTCTTAACTTTTCCTTTAAAATAATATCAATAGGAGGTTGTGTTATGTGATCTTTTTGTTTTGTAAAAAGAAATTGTAGAAATATCAACTTCTCCCTCTCAATTTTACATATTATGTTTTTTAATTTTATAACATTTCCAATAGATATACCTATTGGAAATGTTAATCTTCCTACTTCTGGCAAGGAACTTCCTAGTTCTATAACTCCTTATTTATGGCAAAGGTTTTCCAAACAGCATTTTTACAAATGCTAGTCTAATATCGTTTTAAAAATAATTTTGATACAAACTATTTTTGTATTAATGGTCTGAAAGTGGTTTCATTGTTGGGAATAGTAGTACATCTCTAATAGAAGCTTCGTTTGTTAATAGCATAATTAATCTGTCAATACCAATTCCTAGTCCACCTGTTGGAGGCATACCAATTTCTAGAGCATTAATGAAATCTTCATCCATCATGTTTGCTTCTGCATCCCCTGCTTCTCTTTGTTTCACTTGAGCTAGAAATCTTTCATATTGGTCAATTGGATCGTTCAATTCTGAATAAGCATTTGCATATTCTCTACCACCAATAAATAACTCAAATCTTTCTGTTAGTCTTGGATCTGTTGCTTTTCTTTTTGTTAATGGAGATACTTCTACAGGGTAGTCACATATAAAAGTTGGTTGAATTAAAGTTTCTTCTACTTTAGCTTCAAATACTTGGTTAATGATATCTCCTCTTGTTGTTTTAATTGGGTCAATTTCCACCTCTAACTTTTTGGCTACTTCCATTGCTTCTTCATCTGTATTAATCGTATTAAAATCAATACCTGTTTCTTCTTTAATAGCATCTATCATTGTAATTCTTTTCCAAGATGGTGTTAAATCAATTTCTTGCCCCTGATAATTGATTTGCATTGTTCCTAATACTCTTTGTGCTGTTTTTGAAATGATTTCTTCTGTAATATCCATCATATCGTGATAATCTTCATATGCTGCATATAACTCTACATTTGTAAACTCTGGGTTATGTTTTAAATCCATTCCTTCGTTTCTAAACATTCTTCCCATTTCATATACTTTATCAAATCCACCAACAATTAATCTTTTTAAGTATAACTCATTTGCAATTCTTAAATACATGTCTATATCAAGTGTGTTGTGGTGTGTTATAAATGGTCTTGCAGAAGCTCCTCCTACAATTGTATTTAATATTGGTGTTTCTACTTCTAAATATCCTTTTTCATCTAATATATTTTTAATTTCTTTTAATATTTTAATCCTTGTTAAAAATGTATCTTTTACTTCTGGATTTACAATTAAATCTACATATCTTTGTCTATATCTTAAATCTGTATCTTTTAATCCATGAAATTTCTCTGGAAGTGGTCTTAAGGATTTTGAAAGTAATGTTAGTTCTTTAGCATGAATTGATATTTCTCCAGTTCTTGTTTTAAATACAAAACCTGTAATACCAATAATATCTCCAATATCGTCTTCTTTAAATTGTTTATAGCTTTCTTCTCCTAAGTCGTTAATACTGACATAACTTTGAATTTTTCCTTCACTATCTTGAATGTGTACAAAAGATGCTTTTCCCATAATTCTTTTTGCCATAATTCTTCCTGCTACTGTAACATCTTTTCCTTCTAATTCGTCATAATTTTCTACAATTTGTTTACTTGTATGTGTTCTATTAAACTTTGTAATTTCAAAAGGGTTTTTACCTTCTTGTTTTAATTTATCAAGTTTCTCTTTTCTTACCTTCATTAATTGGTTCATATCTAATTCTTGCTCTTGCACATTTTCATTTTCTTGCATGTTATTTCCCCCTTTTGGTGTTTTTACACCGATTTTTACGTTTATTATTATATACTATTTTGTCCATTTTGTAAACTCATTGGAAATAATTTGTAAATTTCAGCTTGCTTTTCTTAATTCTTTTGCATTTGCAATTGCAACTTCTGTAATATCGCCATTTGCAATTCTTGCGATTTCTGAAATAGTTTCTTCTTCATTTAAAAGTTTAATGTTGGTTACTGTTTTCTCGTTTTGTATATTTTTACTAATATAATAATTATAGTCTCCTTTTGCCGCAATAGATGGTAAGTGCGTAATACAAATAATTTGATGATTTTTAGCAATAATTTTCATTTTTTCTGCCACAGCTTTTGCTGCTTTTCCACTAATTCCAGTATCTATTTCGTCAAAAATTAGAGTAGGTACCTCATCTATATTTGCTAGCACTGTTTTTATAGCAAGCATTACTCTAGACATTTCTCCTCCTGATGCAATTTTTATAAGTGGCTTTTCTTCTTCTCCTGTATTTGTACAAATCATAAATTCTACTTTATTCGCTCCATATAGATTAAATGTACCACTTTCCAATTTACTTACATGAATACGAAACATAGAGTGTACCATTTCTAATTCTTTTAGTTCACTATTAATTCTTTTTGACAATTCTGTTGCGTATTCACATCTTAACTCATTCATTTCATTACATAATATTAGCATTTGTTCTTCAACTTTTTCTTGTTCTTGTTTTAGTTTATCATTAATTTGCTCTAGATTTTCTATATTTTCTATTTCTTGTTTTAATTCTTCCTCATATTTTAGTATTTCTTGAATACTATTTCCATATTTCCTTTTTAGTGAAAATATCTCATCTAGTCTTCCTTCTACTTTGTCTCTATCGTATTCATCAAAGTATATCTCATTTTTCATGCCACTAATATCTCTTGATAACTCTTGTATTTCATAATAAATATTTTTTAACTCTGCCAATTTTTCTGAGTATATTTCACCGCAATTTTCTATTTTCTCTAAACACTTAATAGAATTTGACACACCTTCAATTGCTTGCATGTTTAAGCTTTCATCAATATTCTGAAGATTTTCTTGTAACTTTTCTGAGTTTTTCATTAGAGTATGCTTTTCTTGCAATTGTTCTTCTTCTCCTACTTTTAAGTTTGCTTTTTGTATTTCGTTTAACTGATATCGTAATAGGTCTAACTTTCTTTGACGTTCTTTGTCATCTCCATAATTTTGATTTAATTGAGTTCGAATATGATGATATCTTTCAAATAATATAACATAACTTTCTAGTTTTTCTTGCATAATAGTTCCTATAAAACTATCTAAATACTTTATATGTTTTGAACTATCTAGCAAATTCTGATTATCTTGTTGTCCATGAATATCTATTAAGTTACTCATCATTTCTTTTAGTTCATTAACAGTTACAAGTCTTCCATTTATTTTACATGTATTTCTACCATTTAAAAATATTTCTCTAGAAACAATGATATTTCCATCTACTGCATTTTTATTTTGTGGGCAATAAATGCTTGCTTCTACAAAAGAATGTGTTTCACCTTTTCTAATCATTTCTTTTGAAAATCTGCCACCTGCTATAATTCCTAAAGCACCTACAATAAGAGTTTTACCCGCTCCAGTTTCCCCTGTAAGTACATTAAATCCTTCATTTAAATCTATTACTAAATCATCTATAATTCCTATATTTTTTATATGTAATGTAGATATCATATCGTTGGCCTCCTGCAAAACAATGTTCGTTTCATATTATATATGCGAATTTTTGTTTTGTCAATCTCTTTTTTGACTTTTTTACAATTTTATGTTATACTTCTTCATGTACTTTAATTTTATATTAGGAGGCTTTTTATGGCTAACAATTTCGGACGCTACAAAGAAATGTGGCTTGGGATGCCTATGGCTCCCTCTTCACGGCTTTACCTTCCGAGACCTCGCTTCTGTGGAAATGTTTTTTGTCCAAGTAGTCCCAAAACATCTTCTCAAAAAGGTTCTCGAAAAACAGCGTGCATTATGAAACGCCGTAATACCTCAGACCGTTAAACGTCAGTCCCCAAGGCTTACTATCCTTGGGGACTTATCATTTATTTTACCTTTTACTTCTTATTATATACTGTTTTAATCTTCTATATTTTGAATTCTTTTTTTGCTAGCACTAAAAAATTATTGCTACCTATTGACGAATTCCATCTAGATATGGTATAGTAGTAGAGTAATTTATATAAAATGGCCCCTTGGTCAAGCGGTTAAGACGCAGCCCTCTCAAGGCTGAATCATGGGTTCGATTCCCGTAGGGGTCACCAAAATATTATTATCCGACTTCTTTAAAAGGGTATAAGAAAAAACATCTCATTTACATTATGTATTTTGAGATGTTTTTATTTTACCTTATTTCTTTTACTCTCTAATTCGTATTTATACACAACTCTAAGACTTCTTTTAATCTTTCGTCTTGTTTTGTCAAATACAAATATCCTATTAGAGCTTCAAATGCAGTTGAATACATGTAATCT
>CATKGX010000077.1 GCA_949747775.1 uncultured Clostridia bacterium
AGCATCACTTGACCCAGTAGCTTGTGATAAAGCAAGTTTAGATTTCATATATCATTCAGAAGATGAAGGAAGAGACCATTTTATTGAAAGAGTAGAAACAAGACATGGAATTCGTACCATCGAACATGCAGAAGAACTTGGAATTGGTACAACAGAATATGAACTAATAGAATTGTAAAATGGAGTAAATAGCGTATTTTCTGCAAGAGTAGGATATAATTAATATGGAGAGAAAAGACAAAAAATCAATGAAACGATAACTGAACATGAACTAAAAATAGAAAAAGCCCCCAATACGTTTCACCTATTTGCATTTTTCTGTTGGGTAAGAGAAGAAGCAATTGTAGAATTGCCAAAAGAGTATATAGAAAAGTTACAAGTGAATACCTCTAGTGGGGACATTGAAGTATTAGATTTAGAAAATGTAGATTTACAGATAGAAAGCACTTCTGGAAATATTACTTGTGGCAATATGCATAATGGATATCTAAAAACTACTTCGGGAAATATAGTCGCAATGATTGAAGAATAAAAAAGTGTTAAAGATTTATATAAATGCAGTTAATAAAAAACTTGACAGGTTACATAAATTAAAGTATAATGAAACAGTACAAAATCTAGGTACTAGCCAGCTAAGCTAGTAAAGACCAAATAATAATTTAGGAGGTTTGTAACAATGTGTACGAATCATAATTTTAACCGCAACCAGATGGATCAGATTTGTCTTGGTCGGGAAGCAGGTTTAAGTGCGAAGCAAATTGAAGTGTATGCTAAACCAGAGTTTGACTGGATGCAGATGGCAGAAATTCGTATTGGTCAAGAAGCAAAATTAAGTGCGAAGCAGATTGAAGTGTATGCTAAACCAGAGTTTAGATGGCATCAGATGCAGCAGATTCGTTGGGGTCAGGAAGCAGGTTTAAGTGCGAAGCAAATTGAAGTGTATGCTAAACCAGAGTTTGACTGGATGCAGATGCAGCAGATTCGTTGGGGCCAGGAAACAAAGTTAAGTGCAAAGCAGATTGGAGCGTATGCTAAGCTTGAGTTTGATGGGAATCAGATGCAGCAGATTCGTATTGGTCAAGAAGCAAAATTAAGTGCGAAGCAGATTGAAGTGTATGCTAAACCAGAGTTTAACTGCGGCCAGATGGAACAGATTCGTCTTGGTCAGGAAGCAAGGCTAAATGCGAAGCAGATTGGAG
>CATKGX010000078.1 GCA_949747775.1 uncultured Clostridia bacterium
ATAATACAGGATTCGCTCGGTCGTAGTGGTCTTTCCTGCATCAATATGAGCCATAATTCCTATATTTCTTGTTTTTTCTAAAGGAAACTCTCTTCCAGCCATTTTTCTCCTCCTTTTATATTTTTAAGTTAAATTTCAATGAGAAGTATTGTTTACTTATCATTGAAATTTTATTTATCTCATTTTTACTTGCTATCTGCAAATATTACAAATTAAAATTTGGATTTCTATTTTAGAATTTGTAATGAGCAAATGCTCTGTTTGCTTCTGCCATTCTATGCATATCTTCTTTCTTTTTGAAAGAACCACCATTTCCTGCTACTGCATCCATGATTTCAGCTGCTAACTTTTCAGCCATTGTTCTTTCATGTCTGTTTCTTGCATATGTTACAAGCCATCTTAGCCCTAAAGTTTGTCTTCTTTCTGGTCTAATTTCGATTGGCACTTGGTATGTTGCACCACCAATTCTTCTTGCTTTAACTTCAAGAACAGGCATTACATTTTCTAAAGCTGCTTCAAAAACCTCTAATGGATCTTTTTGCTCTTTTTCTTTTATGATATCAAACGCATCATAAACGATAGCTTGTGCAACTGTCTTTTTACCATCTAACATAACATTGTTGATTAATTTTGTAACCACTTTGCTATTGTATATAGGATCTGGTAAAACTTCTCTTTTTGCTATATATCCTTTTCTTGGCACTTTTCTTCCCTCCTTAAATTTTATGATTGATACTAAAACTGTATCTAGGTACTCTGAAAGGCTTTTGCCTTCCCGTAAGTGCGTATAATCTATTTCAAATTTAAGTACCTTAAATTAGTAAATCGAGTTATATGCACCTTAACCTAAAACTATTATTTTTTAGGTCTTTTTGCTCCATATTTACTTCTTGCTTGCATTCTATCTTTAACACCTGCTGTATCTAATGTTCCTCTGATGATGTGGTATCTAACACCTGGAAGGTCTTTTACTCTTCCTCCTCTTATTAGAACAACGCTGTGCTCTTGTAGGTTATGTCCAATACCTGGAATGTATGAAGTAACTTCGTATCCGTTTGAAAGTCTTACCCTAGCAACTTTTCTTAATGCTGAGTTTGGTTTCTTTGGAGTAACTGTTTTTACAACTGTACAAACACCTCTTTTTTGTGGAGATCTTCTATTTGTTAATTTTTTGTTTCTAGAATTGTATCCATGTTGTAAAGCTGGTGCTGTTGATTTTGTTGTACTTGTTTTTCTTCCTTTTCTTACTAATTGGTTAATTGTTGGCACTTAAATTTCACCTCTTTTCAAAATAAAATAAACCACTAGCTATACATACAATTATCGTATGTTACACTAGCGGTTATTATTTTACCATTTTTTCGCATTAAAGTCAATAGTTGGAGCCATTTTTTCTAACCCCAACTACTATTTTTTGTTTTTTATTTACTTATTACTATTTTGCTCTTTCATCCTCATGTTCTTCTCTGCTTTGTGCATTTCTAGCATCTCTTGCTTCTTCTTCCTTTACATATCTGTCAATCTCTCTAATTCCTTCCATTTTTTCTTCTTCTGTAAATGATTTAGACTCTGCTACCATTTGTACAAAGGCCGCTTTATCAAAGTCTTCAAATACTCTATCACTTAGGTACATTTTTAAAATCGGATTTATTTTTACGCCCTCTGCAAACTGCTCTCTTACATTTTTATCCGTTGATGCTCTTTGGTCTAATGCATCTCTAATTCCTTCCGCTTGCATATATTGGGCTTCATTTTTTGCATTTTGTTTTACCATCTTTGCATTTTGATCTGCATTTCTTTGAGATGCTTTATAAGTCTGTTTTAACTCTTTCATTACCTGTTTGTAATTTTGTTTAATCAGCTTTTCCCCATTTTTCATGTTCGCTCTATTTAACCTTTTAATTGCTTTTTTATTCGTATTTGCTTCTGTTACTGCTTTATTTCCTGTAAAAGCTTCTTTAACTCCTGCTCCAATACTCTTAAACCAGTCTGTTACTCTTGTCCATGTATTTGTTTTTAATACTAAAGCAGTCATTTTTCTTTCTGATTTCCTGTTCTCTTTTTCTGTCTCAAAATCTATATCTTCTAATTCAAATTTTCTAGCTTCTAGCTCTTCTTTTAAAGTATTAAGTTCTTCTCTTAATGCTTGCATTTCTTGCATTTTATCTGCTGCATGTACTTGTTCTGCTCTTCCACTTGCTCTTAAGATATCAGCATACTGCTCTATTCCTCCATTTGTTACTACTTCTCCTTGTCCAAACATAAAGTCTCTTGAGTTTGGGTCATATGCTCTATCCATGTTTAACTGTATTTCTATTTCCCTTATCCTATTGTTAATGCCTAAAATGTCACTTCTTGTATCCATTTTTGCATATTCTGCATCATCTACTCTGTCTGCAACTTCATTATCATATTGTTCTTTTAAGTTTTGTATTTCTATTTCTCTGTCTAATTTTGCAATAACCATTTTTGCTCTAATTGAATATAGTGTTCTTTTTAGTGGATTTTTCTCATTTTCAATTTTTTCTGCTAATAGATTAATTTTTTCCATTAACTTTTCTGATTTACTTTGTTTCATTTCTTCCATAAACTTCCCCCTATTCTTTATTTTCTGCTTTTTTTATTGCTTCGTTTAGTCTATCTCTACATTTAATTAGTGTCTCTTTATCAACACCTTTTATATCCTCATCTGTAATCTCTATATCGTAATCTTCAAAAACTATTTTTTTATCCATACGCTTTTTCTCCTTTTCTTGTGTACTTACTCTTTTTATTTTAACATAGTTTTACATTTTTTGCAAGTTTATTCCTTTTTATTTTTACTCTCTTTGTGACATATGTATTTTAAACCTATCGTTCCTAAAAATTTTATCTACACAGCCCCTATCAAAAAATATTGTATTCTTTCCAAAATTCTAAGTTGTTTCTCAATATGAAAAAGCAAAAGGATGGCTTTCGCCACCTTTTGCTTTCATTTTAGTTTAACTTTACATCTTTTTGTATTGTTCCTTCTGGTACATAAAAAACATACTGTGTTTCTTCTGAACACCCAAAAGTCCATATTGTTATTTTGCCTTTTCTTACATATTCTCTAAGCACTGGAACTTCGCAATTTGCATCTTCACTTTCAATAACATCTTTTGAAATTGTATCAACTTTATATTCTTTTGATGTTTCTGTTCCAAATTCAGAAGAAATTTCATATCGATACGTATATGTGTTTTCTCCTGATACACTTACATATATAAGTCTTCCTCTGCCCTTTGCTATTGTATCATTTGAAAGAGATACAAGTTCTGTTTCATTTACCAGTTCCCATTCTTCATATTCAACAGGAAAGATTATTCCCATTACAACGGCTGTTATCATAAGTATCAAGCCTAAAAAAGCTACTGTGGAATCATCAATTTTTAGTGTCAATGCTACCAACCCTACAAATACGACAGTACCAATGATGATTACTAACATATTGTCTCTCTCCTTTTCTTTAATTAAAGACATATTTACGAACTACGTTCTATGTTAAACCGATGATACTTCACCGGATTAAAAAGGATATTAAGATTTTACTTATACATATTAACATAATTTATCAAAAAGTGCAACTAGTATTTCTATCTTGATTCAAATATGTTTTATTGACTCATTTTCTAATTTAAAAGGCATGATGACAATGCTTCAATTGCCCTATCTGCAATTTTGGTGTATCTTAGTTTTTTGTCTCGTATTTTTTCTGTAAGTTCTGGCAAAATTCCAAAATTTGCATTCATTGGTTGGAATCTGTCATTTGGCGTAGCAATATATTTTGAAAGTGCCCCTATCATGGTTTCTTTTGGAAATGTAATTTTGTGTATACTCTTATTTTCTTGTTTTTGGCTTTTAAACATTTCTACCGCGTTAATTCCTGCAAGTAGCCCAGATGCAATTGATTCTACATATCCTTCTACTCCTGTAATTTGTCCTGCAAAGTAGATGTTGGAATTTTCTTTTAAATTTCCTGTTTCGTCTAATAGTTCTGGTGAATTGATAAATGTGTTTCTGTGCATTACTCCATATTTCGTAAATTCTGCATTTTCTAAACCTGGTATCATTTGAAATACTCTTTTTTGTTCTCCAAATTTTAAATTGGTTTGAAATCCAACCATATTAAAAATGGTTCCTATGCTGTTGTCTTGCCTTAATTGAACAACTGCATATGGCCTTCTTCCTGTTCTTAAATCTGTAAATCCAACTGGTTTTAACGGTCCAAATCTTAATGTATCTATTCCTCTTTTTGCCATTACCTCTATTGGCATACAACCTTCAAAAATTTCTCTTTTTTCAAAATTATGCAGTTCTACTACTTCCGCTTCCACTAAGTTATGCCAAAAGTTTTCATATTCTTCTTTATTCATTGGAAGATTAATATAACTTGCATCTTGGCATTGTAGTCTTTCTTTCCATTCTTCTTCTGGTTCTTCTTTTCCTCTTTCTTGGTCATAGCGATTTCCTTCAAATGCAATATTCATATTAATACTATCTTTTTCAATAATTGGTGCTGCTGCATCGTAAAAATGTAGCTTATCTTGTTTTATCATTTCTGAAATTTCTAAAGAAAGTTTATCTGATGTAAGTGGACCTGTAGCAATAATAACAATTCCTTCTTTTGCCAATTCCTTTAAGCTAATCTCTTCTTTATTATCTCCAGTTTTGCCCACTTCTTTTCTGACGATTTCCACATTTTCCATACTTTCTAGCTTTTTTGTAATTTTTTCTGCAAATTTCTCTCTATCTACTGCCAAAGCTTGCCCTGCTGGAACAGCTGTCTCATCTGCCATATGTATTAGCAAACTATCTAATAAACGTAATTCTTCTTTTAAAAGACCACAAGCATTTGTGTGTAAATTTGATTTAAAAGAATTGCTGCACACTACTTCTGCTAAGTTTTGGTTACTATGGGCTGGTGAATAGTGATGTGGTTTCATTTCATATAGTTTTACTTTTATTCCTCTTTTTCCAATTTGATATGCCGCTTCTGAGCCAGCTAAGCCTCCCCCAATGATGGTTATATAATCTTTCATTTTTATCTCCTTTTATTCAAATAATGCCATAATGTCATCTTTTGATAATTTATTAATAAAGGTTTGCTCTGTTGATAACATATTATCTGCTAATTTTGCCTTTTTTTGTTGTAATTCATATATTTTCTCTTCAATAGAATTCTTTGTTATCATTTTATATACCTGAACATTTCTTTTTTGTCCAATACGGTAGGTTCTATCTGTTGCCTGATTCTCAGCAGATAAGTTCCACCAAGGATCATAGTGAATTACCATATCTGCCCCAACTAAGTTTAGTCCTGTACCTCCTGCTTTTAAAGAAATTAAAAATACTTTTATTTCATCATTTTCATTAAATTCATCTACTAGTCGAATCCTATCTCCCACTCTTGTTTGCCCTGTTAATTTAAAATATTTTATTTTTTGTTTTTTCAATTCCTTTTCTATGATGTCAAACATACTTGTATATCCAGAAAATAATAAAATTTTGTGCCCTGCTGTTACTGCATCTTTTACTACTTCAATACACTGGTTTAATTTGCTACTTTCCCCTGAATAGTTACTTAAAAATAAAGATGGATGGCAACAAATTTGTCTTAGTCTCATTAATAATGCTAATATTTTAATTTGACTTTTTTCAAACCCATTTTCTCTTATTTCATCTACCGCTTCTTTTTTTGCCCTTGCCATATATGATGCATATATGGCAAGTTGTTCTTCTTGCATTTCATTATTTAAAATTGTTACTGTTTTATCTGGAAGCTCTGTCAAAACTTCCTTTTTTATTCTTCTTAAAATAAATGGTTCTATTAACATTTTTAGCTTTTGCATAGCTTGTTCATCATTGTCTTTGACAATAGGAAGTTCATACAGTTCTTTAAATTTTTTGTAATAAAATAAATAACCTGGCATAATAAAATCGAAAATAGACCATAACTCTGATAAAGAATTTTCAATTGGCGTACCTGTTAATGCAAACCTTGTTTCTGAGTGTATCTTTTTAATAGCTTTTGCATTTTGCGTATGGTTATTTTTAATGTATTGTGCTTCATCTGCAATAATATACTTAAATTCATAGTTTAATTCTTCATAAACTTCTATGTCTCTTTTCAATAAATCATATGAAGTAATAATAAGCTCATAGTCACTAATGCTCCTAATTTGCATATTTCTTTCTTCTGCACTTCCTCTAATAACAAGTGTTTTAATCGTTGGTGCAAATTTTTTCACTTCATTATCCCAATTCAAAGTAAGAGAGCTTGGACACACTACAACACTTGGTTTTGCAGATGTCTCTTGTTTTAAATAAGACAATACTAAGGCTAATACCTGAACCGTTTTTCCAAGTCCCATATCATCTGCCAAAATGCCACCTAATTGATATTTATCTAACAAAGATAACCATTTAAATCCGATTTTTTGATAACTTCTTAAATCTGCATGTAGTTCCTGTGGCACCATAATTTGCTCGTCTAATGCTTTATGATTGATATTTTGGATTAATTCTTTATATTGTACATCTTTTACAATACTAGTATTTTTTAAATTTTCTAGCATTCTTTCTAAATACATACTTCTATACAAAGGAAGTTTTAGCTTTCCTTTTTCTATTTGCCTATAGTCTACATCTATTCCATCTGTTATTCCTGCAATAAATTTTACAACACTGCTATTTTCTAATTCTAAAAAGCTTCCATCTTGCAATCGGTGATATTTCTTCTTTAGTCTATATTTTTCCATAATGGTTTGTAATTCTTCTATTTCAAAATCCATTTGGGATAAGTCTATACTAAGTAAATTATTTTCAACTTTTACTCCTAGGCTTCCCATTTTAGGTTCTCGAATTTCTTTTTTCTTAAAATTATCTGTTGCCAATACTTCAAACTCTTGCATATATTTTTCAATTTCTACTGCTAAAAAATAGTAAATTTTTTCTTCGTTTACTAAAACCAACCTATGTTCATGTGTATCTAACATAAATCCAGTTCTTAAAAAAAGCTCTAGCACTTCATTTTCTTTTGCTATATTTCTTGCTATTTCTAATTTTTCTTGTAACAATGGATTAAATTCTGTATCACCATATACAAACTTTACATCTGCAATAATATAATTTTGTGCATTAAAATCTAAATATAATTTAACAAATAATTCTTTTGGAATATATTTATCAATGTCTTCTTCTTTCATTTTATCTATTAGCATATTTTGCTTTACTTTTGGATATACAATCGAAAATAGCTGTGATAATTCTTCTTTTTGGAAAGCAATTTTTCTAGTATAATTACTTTTAAAGACATTAATTAATTTTAAAGTAGTTTCTTCAAACTCTTTATTACATTTATACAATATATCTTTGTATAAAAAATATATATTGTCTTTTCCCTCTAAAATCTCGAAGGAATATAAATCCATATCTGTACTAATTTCATATTCACTATCCTGTGTTTGTTTTATCTCAAATTTAATTTCTGGATTTCCATCTCTAAAATGAATTTGCTTTTCCTCATGTTCTGTTTGAAATGCGATAGATTGTCCCTTTAATATAGAAAACAATTCATCCAGCCCTGTGTTTGAAACTGTAATATAAGCATTTTCCATAGTTGTATGATATGTTCCATATTGGCTTGCTGTCTCGTTTGCATATTTCATAATTTCTGCATATTTTAAAATATATTCTAAAAGCCTCCAGCTACTTGATTCAAAGGCTTCTTTTGTATGAATAAATTCCAATTTTGTACCATATTTATATGTTTCATGTTTTAACATTCTAGTAAAGAATTCTGGTAGATTTTTTAATTTATATAATTGTTTGTCTCCTATTTTAAATTCTATTTTCATTGTTTTTTGAAAAGAATGATATATAATTTTAGGCTCTATTTTTATTGTTTCTGGATGCGCTAATAATACTGCTTTTTCCTCTTGTGGTTTTGTTTGATAATAAAAAGCCTGTAGTAATTGTTTAAATATTCTATATTTTTCTTGTTCTTTATCTATTCTTTTATTCTGCATATTCTGCTCTTCTTGCATGATAGACCTCCCACGATTTTCTGATAGTATATTATACCATGTTTCGTTTAAAATTAAAATAGATTTTAGATTAAATTGTCTGAAATAAATATAAAAGGAACTTCAAAATTGAAGTTCCTTTTGCGAAGTTTAAGCAAGTTCCCAATCTTCAGGGCTTACAAAAGTAGGTCCTAGAAGACATGTACTTGTCTTAGTTCC
>CATKGX010000079.1 GCA_949747775.1 uncultured Clostridia bacterium
CTCCCATTATTACACTATTTTTTCTATAAAATATCATTATGTTCTAAATTATATCATATCTCCTATAGGTTGGCTATACTATTATAAAACTTATTTGCTGTTTTATTTTTTGTCAAAATCTTTGCCCTTGCATAACGAATAAAGAAGCTATATTAATTTATAGCTTCTTTATTCGTTATGATTTTATTAATCTTACAATTCCTTCAAAATTACCTTTATCATTCCAAAATTAGACACATCATTTCTTATCAATTCTTTAGCAAATTCTGCTCGTATAGCATCTAGTGTCGTATATATTGCCGCTTCATGTACTCCCGCTATTCTTGCCCTTATATCAATAGTTAGTACTATTTCACCTTTTCCTTTTGAAACATACAAATATCTGTCTTCATCCGTAATCACTCGCATCTATTGCTTTTCATACCACTTTGCAAATTCTTGCATCGCTTGTACAGAACCATCAACTTTTCTTCTATTTTCTCTTTCATCCGAATTCATTTCAGCCAATGTTTTATTAAAGCCTTCTGGTTTAAAAATATACCACAAGTCTGACCATTTTTCTTCTCTATCTAATCCCTGAATATTGTCTGATAAATTTCCGTGGATGCTTTCCATAAAAGTAATGTATTTGTTTTCCATCATGATATGCTAAACATTCATTAAATGCACATTTTCTATTTTCTTTATTTTCCATTAACTTTAAAATTCCCTGTATCCCTATTGTATCTAGTGAAAAGTTCACAAATGCTCTTGGAAAGCCATTCAATTCCTCAATTCTAAAATCGGTGTCTAATGCAATACATGGTCTTTTTACTATCTCATAAGCTTGTTTTACTTTTGCAGTTGCTATTTCTTTTATATCATCACTTCTAGGCTCATCTAATTCGTAATTAAATGTTGTAAATTTTAAATTTTTGAAATGTCGTTCAGCTGATTTTATTTTTCCAGTATTATGTGTTACAAAAACAATTTCGTTTTCCATTTTATTTCCCCCCATTACAAGTTATCCTACACTTCAAACATTGATTTTATAGCTTTTCTTATAACTGCTATACAGTTTATTTAATAATTTCTTCTATAATATTATCGGCATCTCCAACTAATTTTATCATATTAGGAAGTTGATAGAAATTAACTGTATTTTCAATCTCAAAATCTTTTCCATCTGAAGAACATAAATATATTTTCTTATTTAATGCTAAAGCCATTCCGAGTTCTATATGAGTTCCTCTCCCTGCTGGCAATAATATAATAACATCATCAGAGTCAATAATTCCTTTCTTCTCTAATTCAGCATATTCTATCAAATCTTCAATTGTTTCATCACTCTTAATATCTTTTGCCCAGTTATATGTATGTTTCCAACCTTTTTCTTCTAACGCCTTTGAATAATAATTAACTAAGTCACAGTTTTTGAAGCCAGACCCGATATAAAATTTCATTATAATTCTCATTCCTTTCATTTTAATAATTACTATTTTTGATAATACAACCACAACTTTTTTCTTCTTTACAGATTATCGTTTTATTACCGTCATAATAACATCCTCTATTTATTTTACTCCATGCCATTCATCTAAAAATTCATTTACGAACTCTTTCATAAATTCTGTTCTTGCTATTGCTTGTTCTTTAGCTGTTTTAGTGTTCATGTTGTTGGCAAGGTTAAATAATTTATGATAGAAATGGTGAATTGTTGATGGGTCATTTCCATTAGCTTCTGCATAATCTTTATCATTATTAAGAGGTGTTTCTTCATCATACATTAAAACGTTATGAGCTCCACCATAAGAAAAAGTTCTACCAATTCCTATCGCTCCTATTGCATCTAAATTGTCTGCATCTTGTAAAATTAAAGTGTTTATATCACTAACATTATTTCCATTCCAATTATAATTTTCGTGATATTCAATACAATAACATATTTTATTGATAATGTCTTCTGATAAATCCGTATTACTTAGTATTTCTCTTACTTTTGACAATGATTCTTTTGGAGAAACAAATTTGCCAGTTTCATTTTGCATTATTCTATGAATATCATGCATAAATGCAGCAATTCCAACAATTAGCTTATCTCCATTTTCCTTATCGCAGATATTAATTGTAATGTTCATAGTTCGTGTTAAGTGACTAATATCATGACCGCTTGAATCATCTTTAAACAAATCTATAATATATGGTTTTATTACTTCTATATATTTTTCTAGCATTATTATCCTACCTTTGCTTACATTATAATACCATGAAAGCAGATAGTTATTTCATAATTACCTGCTTTCAACTTTTTTATTTTCCGCAACAATTCTTGTACTTTTTACCACTTCCACATGGACATGGTTCATTTCTTCCTACTTCTGTATCTTTTTTAACATAAGGTGTCTTTGGCCCTGCTGAGGTATTTGGCGCGTGGTTTGCGTTTAGGTTTAGTGTTGCTTCTTCTTTTCCTTCTGCTGTAATTTTAACTGATGCTGTTCTTTGAGGTGCTCCTTCCCTTTTTCTAGCATTCATTAGTACTTTTACAACATTTAATTTAATATCTGCAACCATTTGGTCAAACATATCAAATCCTTCAATTCTGTATTGTACAACAGGGTCTTTTTGTCCATATGCTTGAAGTCCTATACCATCTTTTAGTTCGTCCATTGCGTCAATATGATCCATCCATCTTTCGTCAACAATTTTTAACATAACAACTCTTTCAAGTTCTCTTAAATTGTCTTCTCCAAATTCAGTTTCCTTTGCATCATATATTGCATGTGCTTTTTCTTGTAATTCAGCAACAATTTCTTCTGGTTTTGCATTGTTTTCTAGGCTGTCTAATTTTGATATTCCAAATGTAGCTGTAATTTCTGGTAGTAGTGCTTCTTTGTTAACTCCTTCTTCTGTTACAAATGCAGCTACAGTTTCTTCTGCTAAGGAATTAATCATATTCGTAATATTTTCTTTTAAGTTTTCACCATCAAGAACTTGTCTTCTTTGTGTATAAATAATTCCTCTTTGTGTGTTCATAACATCATCATATTGAAGAACATTTTTTCTAATGCTAAAGTTTCTTCCTTCTACTTTCTTTTGTGCATTTTCTACTGCTTTTGATATCATCTTCGCTTCGATTGGCATATTTTCATCTGCCCCTAAAGTATTATATACTCTAGCAATCATATCTCCGCCAAAGATTTTCATTAAGTCATCATCTAAACCAATATAGAATCTTGATTCACCAATATCTCCTTGACGACCACTACGTCCTCTTAACTGGTTGTCAATTCTTCTTGACTCATGTCTTTCTGTACCAATAATTTTTAAACCACCAGCTTCAATTACTTTTTGCTTCTCTTCTTTTATTTCGCTGTCAAATTTATCTTGCAATTCTTTAAATTTGTTTCTAGCATCTAAAATTGCAGGGTCATTTGTCTCATTAAACGCTGTAGATTGTTCAATTTGTTCCATTGAATATCTTTGTCTTCTCATTTCTTGTTTTGCTAAGAATTCACTGTTTCCGCCAAGCATAATGTCGGTACCACGACCAGCCATATTTGTTGCAATTGTAACTGCTCCAAATTTACCAGCTTGTGCAACAATTTCCGCTTCTTTTTCATGATATTTTGCGTTTAATACAGTATGTTTAATTCCTTCTTTTGTCAAAAGCTTACTTAGTTTTTCTGATTTCTCAATAGAAACTGTACCAACTAGAACTGGTTGTCCCTTTTGATTACTTTCTTTAATGTCTGCAATGACTGCTCTAAATTTTGCATCTTCATTTTTATAAATAATATCATGGTTATCTGCTCTTGCCATTGGTTTATTGGTTGGGATTTCTATAACATCTAATTTATAGATTTCTTCAAATTCTGCTTCTTCTGTCATAGCAGTACCTGTCATACCTGATAATTTTGCATACATTCTAAAATAATTTTGGAATGTAATTGTTGCTAAAGTTTTTGATTCATCTGCTATTTTTACATGTTCTTTTGCTTCTATTGCTTGGTGAAGACCATTATTGTATCTTCTTCCATACATAATTCTTCCTGTAAATTCATCTACAATTAGCACTTCTCCATCTTTTACAATATAGTCAATGTCTTTTTTCATAATTCCATGTGCACGAAGTGCTTGGTTTACATTATGAACTAATTCTGAATTTTCTATATCATTAAAATTCTCTAGTCCAAATTCTTGTTCTGCTTTTTTGATACCTTTTCCTGTTAAAGAAGCAGATTTTGCTTTTAAGTCAACAATATAATCATATTTTTCGTTGTCTTCTGCTTGGTCAAAATCTTTTACATCTTCTTCTACAATAATTTTAGGTGTTAATTTACTAACAAATGTATTTGCCTTTTTATATAAGTCTGATGATTGTGCTCCTCTACCAGATATAATCAGTGGTGTACGTGCCTCGTCTATTAAAATACTATCAATTTCGTCTACAATTGCATAATTTAATTCTCTTTGTACTAGTTGATCTTTGTAAATGACCATGTTGTCTCTTAGGTAATCAAAACCAAATTCGTTATTGGTTCCATATGTTACATCACAGTTATATGCTTCTCTTTTTTCATGTGGCTCCATTCCTGCAATTACTAGTCCTACTGTTAAGCCTAAAAATTTATATACTTTTCCCATCCACTCGCTATCTCTTTTTGCTAAGTAGTCGTTAACTGTAATAACATGAACACCTTTTCCTGTTAGTGCGTTTAAATATACTGGAAGTGTTGCAACTAATGTTTTTCCTTCACCTGTTTTCATTTCGGCAATTCTACCTTGGTGAAGAATAATTCCACCAATTAACTGTACATCAAAATGTCTTAGTCCTAAAACTCTTTTTGAAGCTTCTCTTACAACTGCAAAAGCTTCTGGTAATATATCATCTAATGTTTTTCCTTCTTGTAATTTTGTTCTTAATTCTTCTGTTTTTCCTCTTAATTCACTATCAGATAATTTTTCTATATCTGGTTCTAATTCGTTAATTTTTTTTACAATTGGCATTAATCTTTTTACTTCTTTTTCGCTATATGACTTAAATAATCCCATCTTTTTCTTCCTTCCTTTTGTATAAATCTATCTCATCATACATATTTTACATATGTATATAACAAACTGAGCTTACTATATCACTTTTTGAAAAAAACCGCAAGTAAAATATAGAATATATTACAAAAACCAAGCATAAAAATAGAGTATCAAAATAAAAGGGGTTTATACTATGTTTGTTTTTAATATGAAATTAGATGGAAATCGAACGTCTAAAGTTTTAATGGGAATACTTTGTGTTATTATTTTAATCATTACTTGTTTTATTTGTTATAAAATAATATTTAGCAGCTTTTTTAAGACTAATGACGAAATTGCTACAAAAGATACATTACACGAACTTACTTCACGGAAATTATACAAGTGTCCTTCAAAATGTTCATACTAATTTAGATGATTATGTTGGACAAAAAATTAAATTTTCCGGCTATATTTATAGGCTATATGATTTTTCAAACGAACAATTTGTGCTAGCAAGAAATATGATTATATCTTCTGATTTTCAGACAGTTGTAGTTGGATTTTTATGTCACTCTAAAGTAGCTTGTAACTTTGAAGATAGTACTTGGGTAGAAATTACAGGAACCATTACCAAAGGCGATTATCATGGAGAAATTCCTGTAATAGAAATTGAAAACATGAAAAAAATAGATGTTCCTGTGCAAGACGAATATGTCTACCCTCCTGATAGTTCATTTATTGCTACTTCTACTGTTTTATAAGAAAGTTGGTTTAGAGCTATTGTAATCGTATATAAAAATCCTATTGTCTCTATAAAGTAGTGTGTTAATACTTTTTGGATGCAATTATTAATTTAGCCCTTCACATAAAAATATGTGAAGGGCTATCTACAAGTTAGATATTATTCTCAATAGTTTATCCTTCAAATATATTTATTCGCATTACTTTACATAACTTGAATTTCCCCTCCATTTATGATATACTATATTAGTATAAACATTTAGAAACTTCAATTATCAAGGAGGATTTTTTTATGCTCAAATACTTTGACAGAAAAAGTGGCATCAAAGTTTTCCATGACGACAACCTTGATGTACTTCGGAATTTGGCTGATGACTCTATAAACCTTATCTACTGCGATATCTTGTATAACACAGGAAAAACGTTTGATGACTACAATGACAACCTCGGCTCTCCTATGGAAGCAGTCGAGTGGTATCGTCCTCGTTTCCTTCAGATGAAGCGGGTTCTGGCAAGTAATGGTAGCATCTTCATTCACTGCAACTGGCGCCTGGATTCTTATATCAGAATTTTGATGGATGAAATCTTTGGAGGCAACTGTTTTAGAAATAGAATTTACCGCAAACACAGTGGTGAAAGAGGCTTCTATTCTAACTTTGACTCTCAGGTAGATATTATTCTCTACTATGTTAAAAATCCAAAGGATTTCGTTTTCAATGAAATTCAGCGGAAGACGCCCAAAATTGTACCTCTTTTCGAAAATGGGTATATTCCGGATAGGAGTTGGTATCAACCGATTCCTGGTCAGCAAATTGTTGATTTGATTTCGCAAAATAAGCACTGGTTGGTAAGTCGCAGCCAACTAATCAAAATGATAAAACGTAATGAAGTAAGAGTTATTAACGACCTGCCATATCGCTTTACTACTGCAGCTTCTGTTGGAAATCTTTGGGATGAACCTTATATGTTAGATCAGTATTCCCGAACTGATACCGCTGAGGCTTATGATACTCCGAAACCAGATGCTGTACTTGGCAGAATTATTACTATGTGTAGTAATGAAGGCGATACAGTAGCAGATTTCTTTATGGGTGGTGGAACCACTGCGGTAATTGCTAAAAAACTGAAGCGGAAAGGCATTTTCTGTGATATTAGCGGAAAAGCGTGTGCGGTAACCATTCAAAAATTGAAAGCTTTAGATAATTGATGTAAGCTTAGCATTTAAAAGCAAAGAGACAAAACTCTTGGGCGGTAAAATTTTGCCACCCAAGAGTTTCCTTGTTTAATGATGTATAAGGAAAGGAGCACTCTATTTTGAGCGCTCCTTTTGATTTATACAATTTTTATTTAGACATTTTCATGTCAGGATAACATATTGCGAAAGATAACTTTACATCTGAGCATTAAACAAACTCTTCAATTTGTAGATAATATCTTCGGTATCTGCATTAATGCTAGCAGCTTCATTGACACTAGAAATTTCCTTGAGTGCTTCTATGTTGGCATTATATCCAATCGTATACACTGGAACATTCAACTTTTCAATAAAGCCACGAACACTTTTCAGACTACCGTCGCTTTTACCATCACTCAAAACGAAAAGCATAAATTTTGCATCTGGATGGTCTACACGTGCTTCTTCAAGCATTTGCAATCCAACAGCAATCGCGTCAAATGTTTCAGTACCACCGCCAGCTGTGAAGTTACTCACCTCACCGTTAAAGTAAGCTCTCTGATTAAGGTCAAACTGTCCAATCGGCAAATTAACCATAACAGAGCTACTATAACTAACAAGTCCTACATAAGCATCTGACTTAATGTATTGACCTGCATTAATCAGTGACGCCTTCATTTCATCCAGCGGAGCTCCATCCACACTTCCAGACCTGTCAACAATAAAGACAGCTACAATTTCTTGGTCCCCATCTTTTTCGTCTTTCCAAATCTGCTGTGCATCAAGAAGCACATTACCAGATGTCTGGGGAACTTCCGAAACATACTCAGGGTTTCCTCCAAAACCATAATCTTTTGCAGACTTCTGATACTCTTCTTTTTTCGCAAACTCAGCAAACATCTTGAATGCTTCCTGCTTTTCGCTTGGCATCGTCCCTACGCTGTAAAGTGGATTGTCGTGCCGAATACCAAAGGGAACAAACTCATAATTTCGAAGTTCAGGACTATTGACATATACCTGATACTCCAAAATCATTGCTTCCAGAACACCAGAATTGATTGCTCCTTGCATCTGTACAGTGTTATACGAAACAACAGGAACGTTAGCTTGGAAGCTTTGGAACCCAGCAATTGCTTCGTCACTAAGAGGATTGGCACTATCAAAGCAATACAAGCTTGTCATCAAAAAGTTAAGACCTGTGGAGCTAGCATAGGGATTTGTATATCCCATAGCAAGGTTTCCATCAACAGTTGCTTCTACAACTGTGTCAATATTAACAGAACCATATTCTTTCATAATTCTGTCATATACATCTTTTTTCAGTACAAGTCCTGCTGTGTTTTGTACCAAACTCTTAGCCTCTTGCTTCAGCTCAATCCCTTTTGCTTCCAGCATCGAAATCCAGTCCTCATTTGATGGACTAATTCCATCAGGAATATATACTCCAGATGAAATATAATCTACCATCACGCCAGAGGACACACTTCTAAGAGAAAATGAAACACTTTTCCCATCAATCGTGTAACCTGCTTTATTAAAGTCCTTAACAACCTCAATCAGCCAAGTGTTTGCTTTTTCATCACTACCTATAGAGTTTTCCGCTCCAGCCTTTTCGGGAGAAGAGAAAATTTCGATATCAATCTCTCCTGTTCCCTTAACTTTATACGGATAAATGTCAATGCTCGGCAGTTCATCTTGAAGGGTCGCTGTTTCAAGGTCAACCGTCCCTTTAATGGGATTGTCTTTCGTCTTGTAATTTACTTTCCTGTCGACATACCGGTTCAAACTTTCTGCAGCATCTTCTACTGTGATTTCAGCCTCACTTTTTCCAATGTTGTTTATCATTGTAATGGCACCGAAAATCAGCAGAAAAGCCACAATTGTCCCAGCAATAATTCCCAGTAAAACCTTACTATTTTTTGTCATAGTTTAAACCCCTCCATTGTTGTTATATTCCTTTTCAAGAGAAGCAAAATGCTCTCCATTTAGGACTTTGTTTAGTGCATTTGTCATATCCCTAATTTCTTGGGGATGTGCTGTTTCAGTATTTCCAATAGAGCTTAGCGCCATCAACATGTCTGAATACTCTTTGAGTATCATAGCATTGTCTTCAATAATTTCTTGGATTGTTGTCTGATACTCCCTTAAGTCATAACTTTGGGGATTTTTTTCAAACTCTTCATTGTCAAAAACAATAAATCTATTGATGATGCGCTTAATGTTGGCAAAAACATAGTAATTTGCCCTCTGGACGGTTTCGTTTAGATACTGATACCTTTCTTCCTCACCATTTTGGCGAAGAAGGGTATTTAAAGCAATCTTTCTCCGTTCCAAAATCTTGAGCTGTTCAATTGCTTGTTCAATTTCCCTTTTAAATACAGGGTCCGTTTTCTTACATTCCTCTAATGCGCTTATGCAGTTTTCTGTTGTCGTCAAGTCCATTACTTTGATGGTGGGCTCTTCTTTTTTTGTCAGTACTGTATAATAGACAAAAATGAAAAGTGCCGCTCCACCTAACGCAAGAGCAATTGACAACGCAAAACTTACTGCTCCCTTGCTTGGGTCAAAATCTAAGCCTATGCCCCACTTAGAGAAAAGCAAAATGGCTATTACCACAAATACAAGGGTAAATCCAACTAGCTTATATAGTTTTTTCACAATATGTTATCCTCCTTTATTTGGAATTGTACTGGCAGATAAAATCTATCTACCATTTTACCTTTTATAAACTAGCTCCCTATATGTTAACATAATTTTGAATAAAAATCAATCTTTTCCCTGTTTTTTCTTTATTTTCCAAAGAAAAAAACATCTAAAGAAAGTGCATTTGCTATTTCTTTAGATGTTTTTCATCTTAATAGATTCTTATTTGTCAATTTTTTAGGTTTTAGCTAATTCCTGCATACTGCTTATTGTCTGCGAAGTAATCTTCTGTTGAACATTTTCTACTGTTCCAAGCATACTTTTTACATATTCTTGTACAACGGTAAGGTCTTGCATAGCCCCTGCTATCATACACAATTTGTGTTTACTATCTATTACCCTATTTCTGAATGACTCTGGTCCTTCCTTTAACAGCTCCCCCATAGTTTTCTGAATATTTAATGCTTCTTGCTCACTCCACATTCCAATTATTATTGCATATTGCCATTTCCATAAAGGAATAATAAGAGTATCTACTTCGTCAATTTTCTCAATAATAACTTTATTCCCACGAATTAGTAGTTGAACTGTTAAAGCTCCTTGTAGATTTACAATACGAGCTTGTTTGATGACTGCTATCTTCTTCTCCATCGCATCAATAGCTTCTTGAAGCATTCTTATTTCTGCTTTTGAAGAAGTTTCAGCACTACCTTTATTCTCAATTATCTGACATTTTCTACTTGCTTCTTCAATCATTCGTTCAAGACCAATTTGGTCGAGAACCAGTTCTCTTGTTTGGCGATAAATAGCTGCCTCCATTTTCTGATAATCCATAACATCTCTTGCTAGTGTATTGGCTTCTTTTTGCATAAAGACTTCAATTGCCCGAATATCTTTTATTCGTTCTTTTTGCTCAGTCAATATTTCTTTTAACTTTTTCCTACACCTTTTCAAAGTAAAATTCGCTCGTATACTGGAAATAACACCCCTTTGGGCATTTACTTTTCGCCTTTCAATCCTTTTTGTAATGTCGGAAAGATGATTTCCTTTTACCACCAAATTTACTTTTGCTATCAAACTAGAGACTACCTCTGCACTACTAGTAGAATATCTATTAATAATTTGAGATGCATATACTCCTAATACATTTTCCTTTAAACTTCCATATTCCTGCAAGTCGTTATAGTTGGTATAGTCAACATTGGCAATCCTTTTGGATACCCTTTGCTGGTCTTCTAAGCTTAAGTCTTGGAAACTTTCAATTGCAGTATCACTTACTTGTATTGTGGGTTCTTCTCTACTTTTGAAACTTTCCTGTTCCAAGTGACGCTGTTCACAATAGTCTGTAATAATTTCTGTCAGCCTAGGACTTTTAGCTGGAAAATCTTGTTCACTTACCATAGGATTCCGCATATTGCTGTCAGTTTGACTTGTTGCAACATTAGTAGCCATTCTATTACCTCCTAAACAATTGACTTCAAAATTTGTTATGTGTAATAGTATATCACATTTCAACTCTTCTTTCAACGCTTTATGTAAATTCTTTTTTTCTTTATTCTTAATATTTCTATAAACATGAATTCTTTCTAAAATAAGTACTAGAATTTTATATCTAGTACTTATTTTAAGTTTATCTTTCGAAAATGCTTTTTACAACACCTTTATCAATTAAAGTTCCATATATATTTTTTAAGATAATCAAGATAATTGGACCAAGTAACATTCCAAAAACTCCCATGAATTTAAATCCTGTATACATCGCAATTAATGTAAATATTGGATGAATTCCTATTTGTCCACTTACAATTCTAGGTTCAATAAATTGTCTTACAATTGACATTATTGCCCATAATGCAAATATTCCGACTGCTAAATAAATATCACCTGTAAATGCTAAAAATATTGCCCAAGGCAGCATAACTGTTCCAGAACCAAAGATAGGAAGTGCATCTACAAATCCAATCATTAAAGCAACCATTAATGGATATTGTACATTCCAGCCTATAAAATGGAATATATATAATCCGATTAAAGATATTACAAAAGAAATAATAACCAATATTACTTCTGCTTTTAAATAGCCTCCTAAAGCTTCAATTAATCCTTTTAAATGAATCCCTATTTTCTTTACCCAAGTTTCTGGAAGATGATGTTCTAATTGGTCTACCATATAAATTTTATCAACACATATAAAATAAAGTGATAATAAAGTAACAACTACATAAATTCCAATTGTGGGTAAAGAAGTAATAAATCCAACTACTCCTGTTAACGCATTTTTGGCCCAATTTGTTGCTGTTCCTAAAAAATCCATTGCCGAACTTTGTATTACATTCATTACACTTTCAGGTATTTGTATTCTATTAAAATCAATATTATGAATAATTCCTTCTACCATTTTTGATATCATGTCTGCATATTCATTAAAATTAGATAATAAATTAGAGGTTTCAGAAATTAATGAAGTAATCCCCCATGTTAATAGACCTATAATAATTGCAATTGCAACTAAGAAAACAATAATAGAACTTGTTTTTCTTTTTAGTTTTGTTTTTTTCATAATAAATTTTATAATTGGTTCTAGTAATAACGAAATAATAAATGCAATTAAAAATGGCATGTAAAATATTGCCAATTTAAATCCCAAAAATACAACCAAAATACTTAGTAATAATGCTACTACATTTCGCATTACCTTGCCCCAATAATTCATATCAATTACCATATGTATCTCCTTATTTTTTTATTTCCACTATCATAGCAAAAAAAAGATTCTTTGTCTATATAAATTTATAGATAGAAATATGAATTTCTATCTATAAATTTTAATTCTGCTTAAACTAGTTTTGTTTTACTCAGCATTTTTGTCGTTACAACCACAGATATTTTCTAGTGTGTCACAAACTCCTTGTGTGTTAACACCTTTGTTTACTGCCAAATCTCCTAATGTTAAAATACCAATTACTTGATTATTTTCTATCACTGGCAATCTTCTTATTTGATTTTCAGACATTATCTTTTCTGCCTCTGTAACATCTACATCTGCACTACAACAACATACCTTACAAGTCATAATTTCGCTAACAGGTGTGTTTTTAATGTCTTTACCACATCCTATTGTTCTTAGCAAAATGTCCCTATCTGTTATTAGTCCTACAATTTGTTTTGAATTATCACAAACAGGAACACAGCCTATATGATTGTTACACATTAATTTTGCACAGTCTTCTACTGAACATTCTGGCTTAACATATGCCACTTCATTACACATACAATCTTTTACTTTCATAAAAAACCTCCATTTAAGCTATTTACACCTACAAACATCTTAATTAAAATATTTTGTAGTTTACATCTATTAAAATAGATATAATTATATTTTTTGCAAAAAAATAAAAGATATACAAAATTTAATTGTATATCTTGGAAAAATTTTCTAAATAAAATATCTATCTTCTCTTGGATATGGTGGTCTCATAGGTGGTCTTGGCGGTCTTGGTGGCATAGGTGGACGAGGTGGTCTATGACCTGGAAACCCTCCTAGCAATCTATTTAAAATAAGAATTCTAATTAAATCTCTAAGTGTATTATTGCGAGGTCTTCTTTGTCTTACCTCTCCTTTTTCTTCTTGCCTGTTCTGTGCCATTTCGCTTTCTGTTTTCATTTTTGCATTACGATTTTGTGTATAATTATTTTGCATGGTATTAGAAGAACGGTTTGCCATCTTACTTGCTTCTTCCTTAACCTCTGCAGTATTAACTCTTACATTAACAACTGTATCTATTTCTGGTTCAGTTTCCAAATTTAAGTAAATTTCATCTGTCATTTGGTCTAATAACTCAGCTGTAATTGGTTTCGTATTTGCATCACACAATTTGCATACCATTGGATTAACAACTTTATATATTTCTGGATACAACTCCATAATCTCACTACTGTATCTAGCAGTAGTTGGATAGCTTGGTGTCATTGTCTCATATGGTACATTTACATATTGCATTGTTTCGTATGTATTTTCTCTTTCTATTGGATAGCCTAAAACGCTTCTCATATAGTCCTCATAATTTTGATAATACATATAATACCTCCTATTATATTTTTCTTGTATATCATATGTATTTATCAAAAAAATGTTACTTTATAATGCTGTTACAAACTCTTTAAATATATTTCCTCTTTGAGCAAAATTTTGATATAAGTCAAAACTTGCACTAGCAGGAGAAAGTAACACTACATCTCCCCTTTCTGCCGTTTCATTTGCTAAGTTTACTGCCTCTGCCATATTTGTACAATAATAAATTTCAATTTGCTTTCCATTTAGTGCTTTTTTTGTTGCCTCTTCTATTTTACTAGAAGTAGGCCCTGTCAAAATAAGTACTTTTACTTTGCTTGCAATTACTTTTCCTATTTCTTCATAATCTAATCCTTTGTCTGAACCACCCGCTAATAGAACAATGTCTTCATTAAAAGATTTTAAACCTGCTATTGTACTTGCTGGACTTGTTCCTATAGAATCATTATACCATTTTACTCCATTTAATTCTCTTACAAATTCTAATCTATGCTCTACCCCATTAAATTCTTTGATGGCTTGTATTTGCACATCAACATCTACAATAGAGCTAGTTGCTGCAAGTGCACTACATATATTTTCATAATTGTGAATTCCTCTTAATTTAATATCCTCTTTTTTTAGAATATGTCTACGTACACCATCTTCGCAATATTTTATCGTTTCGTCTGACTTATCATAAATATATCCATTTTGTAGTTTTTCATTACTACTAAAGAAAACCACCTTTCCTTCTGCTTCTTTTGCAAAGTCTCTGGTAAATTCGTTGTCATGGTTTAGGACAACAATTCCATTTTCTTTTTGAAACTTAAAAATATTTTTCTTTGTCTCTCTATATTCCTCGTAAGATTTGTGTACATCTAAATGGTCTGGAAAAATATTGGTTACTACTGCTATTTCTGGGCTTACATCTACTTCCATTAACTGAAAACTACTTAATTCTAAAACTACAATATCTTCTTTTTTCATGTCTTTAATTTGTGTAAATATTGGCTTTCCAATGTTTCCTCCTAAGAAGCATTTCTTGCCAGACTTTTGAATAATAGCATGAATAATTGAAGTTGTTGTTGTTTTACCTTCTGTCCCTGTTATTCCAATTATTTTGCATGGGGTAAGTTTTAAAACCATTTCTATTTCAGAAGTTACAATAGCACCTCTTTCTACTTCTTTTACTATTTGAGGTGTATCTGGTCTACAACTTGGTGAACGAAATATAATGTCAAATCCTACAAGTTCGTCTAATGAATTCTCCCCATAAATTAATTCAAATGAATATTGATTAATTTTGCTAACTGCTTCCTGATTAATATCTGAAAGAGCTCTTCTATCAAATACGATTACTTTTGAACCTTTATTGTATAAATAATCTAACAAAGGGATATTGCTAACTCCCATTCCAATAATTGCTACTTTTTTTCCTCTAATATATCTTTCGAATTCTTCTAATTTTTTATTTTCCAACCTAATTCCCCCTATAGTTTTAAGCTATTGCTTAATATACTTTAATACCTCTACTGCTCCTTCTTTAGAATTCTTGCAATTGGTTACATCTATTTCTATTGTATTATTATATCTTTTATAATATCCTGCCAATTCCTGAATTTCATCTCTTCTTACAATATTTTGCCTAATTTCTTCGCTTACATCTTTTTTGTTATATTGTATGCATTTTCTTCTAACACGTTCTTCTAATGAAGCGGTTATTAAAAAATGATAATTTAAATCTGGATATATCTTCATTAAATCTCTACCAGATACAATTACATTAAAATTCTTTTTATACATATCAATTAATGTCTTTCCAAAAACATATAAATGTGAATTATCAGCAGACTTTCCTGCAATTGAAACCGCAAGTGAATTATCTTCTGCTTGTAATGCATCTTCATCAATCTTTTGCCCTGCCACATATATTACTGTTTCTTTGTTTTCTAATTCTAATTTTACTTGTAATTTATCCATTAAATCTTTAATGTCTATGTTTTTTAGGTTCTGGCTTAAACTTGTTAAGTCCATATTTTGTTTTTCATGCATTAGTGCATATACAATTGCTCTATATAAGTTTCCTCCATGTAGTATAATACTATTTGGTATCATTTTTAATAAATCTCTACAAATAGAAGTTTTTCCAGCTCCAACATATCCTTCTATTCCAATAACAATATTGTCTTCCATTTTCTCTAATTCCTTTATCTATTATTTACAAAATTTCAAAAATTATTTTATCATAGTAACATACTAAAGTCTAGCATAAACATTCAAATCTTTTTTTCGTTGACAGTTAACTTTTATTTGTATATACTTTCAATTATGGAGGTATCATAATGAAAAAATTTATGTTTATTTTAATTGCAATTATTGTTGTCGTACTAGCGATTGTAATATTTAAAATTTGTACTACTACAAAATATTCATCTGATGACGTTAAAAATTTAATTCTAAAAGGTGCAGAAAATATGGATAAGCTCTTGGTTAATGGATCTTTTGAAAGAAAAAAACAGGACTCAACTTGTA
>CATKGX010000080.1 GCA_949747775.1 uncultured Clostridia bacterium
ATATATAAATGCCAAAATAATTGCCAAAGTTGTTGATAAATTACCTGCTGCTGCCATAATGTATGTATCTTTGCCAATGCAAGCATAAACAAAAGTAATCGATAAGATACAGTTTAAAAATTGTTCTAAAGCTTGAGATACACTAGTAGGCTTCATGTTTTGCTGTCCTGCAAAATATCCTCTTAATACTGCTGAAATGGATACAAATACAATAGCTGGTGCTAGAACTCTCATAACATGAGCTGTATCTGGCACATTTAATAAATGTGTTGCAATAAGATCCGCGCCAAAATATAGTCCAAATGACAAAAATAGTCCTAGCATAGAGAAAAATCTTAATGCTACTTTAAATATTCTTTGAGCTCCTGCTTTGTCGTCTTTTGCAAGTCTTTCTGAAACTAACTTTGATATAACACTTGGTATTCCGATTGAAGATAAGGTAAGCATTAGGGCATATATTTGATAACCCGAATTATAATACCCTACGCCAACATCTCCAAAACCTTCTATATTCGTAATAACCAATTTATAAATAAAGCCCAATAGCTTTACCAATACTTCCGAACATATTAATATTAATACATTTTTCATAAAAGAATTCGATGTCTTTTTTACATTATTTTTCAAAATCTTTTTACCTCTTCTTAATTGATATTGTGATATATTTTAATACTATGTCCCCCTGCTTTATAGAAATTTTATTTATTTTTTATTTAAAATATCCCCATTATCTTATTATACTTTGGTATTAATCCTTCTTTTGCTTCATATAAACTAGGTTTTACTTGGAAAACTCCTGGATAGCAATTCCCTTCTATAATAATTGGTTCATTTTCTCCAATTGCTACATCCCAACCTACATAAGCAATATCTGGAACAACCTTTGAAGCTTCTTTTACTAACTGAACAGCTTCTTCAAACATAGGCACTTTAAAACCAACAATTTTACATTTTGAAATTGGATGTTCACTGTAAATATTATCATCTTTATCAATTGCTTCTACATATACATAACCTTCTTCACTAACATAGGTATACATACCGCCACTTGAAAAATTGTCAACTACTTCTCCATTTCCTATTTTTAATACAGCCTGTAAGAAATGTGCTTCTCCATCTTTATAAAACGTAAACATTCTTAAAGAATTAACTGATTTGTCATATAATCGATTCATTTCTTCATTTTGAACAATGCACTGCTCTACAATTAGTTGTTTTCCTTGTAATAGTTTTGCATACAATTCCTGTGCTTCTATGTCATTTGTGTATTTAATTTTTTCTACACCATTTCCGCCTTCTCCATCAATTGGCTTTACAATGGCTTCTTTATTTTCTTTTAAGAACTTTACAAATTCCTCTTGATTCGTTTCATCTAATTTCATCCATTTTCTTTTCATAAATTTCTCAAAAGTAGTATAAAGTTCATCTTTATTATCAAAAAGATGGAAGTTATTTTTATTATTAAACCTTCTAATAATTTCGTTGTTCTTTCCTCGTGTTAAATATGTTTCTCTTTGCTCTTTACTTAAGTTATAAAACTCAAACTCTTGATAATCATAATACCCAGCTTGATATTTTAAACCACATCTTATCATATCTAATATAATTCCAATATAGCTCTTTTTTGTCTTTTTACTAACCTTCTTCGCAATTTTAAACATATTTTTATAATCTAATTGTATAATTCTTTTTACTAAATACTTCAACTTTTTCATAAATTTTTCTTCCCCAGTTTTTTAAATTTATATTCTAAAAGTACATTTTATCTTGTAGCCAGTTTTCTAATTCATCTATTTTAATTCTGACTTGCTCCATAGTATCTCTATCTCTTATTGTAACACTTTCATCGTCTAGTGTATCAAAATCAATTGTTACACAATATGGTGTTCCAATCTCATCTTCTCTTCTATATCTTTTTCCAATGCTTCCTGCTTCATCATAATCACACATAAACTTCTTAGAAAGTTTACTATATACTTCTTCTGCTTTTTCGCTAAGCTTTTTAGATAATGGAAGTACTGCTACTTTATATGGTGCTATTGCAGGATGCAAATGTAATACAGTTCTTACATCTCCCTCGCCTACTTCCTCTTCATCATATGCTTGGCACAAAACTGCTAATGTAGTCCTGTCTAATCCATAAGTAGATTCTATAATATATGGTATAAGTCTTTCACCAGTTTCTGTATCTAAGTATTCCATACTTTTTCCAGAATATTCTTGATGTTTTGATAAATCAAAATTTGTTCTATTATGTGTTCCATTAATTTCACCCCACCCGAATGGGAATAAAAATTCAATGTCGCATGCTTCTTTTGCATAATGTGCTAATTTTTCATGATCATGGAATCTTAATTTTTCTTCTGCTAATCCTAAGTCCATAAAATATTGTTTACCATATTCTTTAAAATATTGATAAATTTCAGAATCTGTTCCTTCTTTGCAAAAAGTTTGAAATTCCATTTGTTCAAATTCGATAGTCCTAAAAGTAAAATTACCTGGTGTTATCTCATTTCTAAATGCTTTTCCTATTTGACCAATACTAAAAGGTAATTTTGCTCTTGTTGTTCTTTGTACACTTAAATAATTTACATACTCACCTTGTGCATTTTCTGGTCTTAAATAAATTGTACTTTTATTGTCATTCGTTACCCCTCTGTATGTCTGAAACATTAAGTTAAATTGCCTAATATCTGTATAATCAGACTTTCCACAATTTGGACATGGCACCTTATGTTCTCTTATATATGCCATCATTTCTTCCTGTGACATACCGTCTGCATCTGCATTTGAGTCAAAATTGTCTATTAAGTTGTCTGCTCTGTGTCTTGTTTTACACTCTTTACAGTCTACAAGTGGGTCTGAAAAGCTTGAAACGTGTCCAGAAGCCTCCCAAACTCTAGGATGCATTAATATATCTGCATCGATTTCATAACTATTTTTTCTTTCTTGGATAAATCTTTTTCTCCAAGTATCTTTAATATTATTTTTTAGTCTAGAACCTAATGGTCCATAATCCCAAGTATTAGCTAATCCCCCATAAATTTCAGAACCTGGATAAATAAATCCTCTGTTCTTACATAAATTTGTAATTTTGTCCATTGTTAAATTTTCCATTTGTAAAACCTCCTTCAAATATCACTTAAATTGCTATTTTCACTAAAACAAAAAACTTTCATGCCTAGCTACAATAGCTAGGGACGAAAGTTTTATTTCCGCGGTTCCACCCTAATTGGTAAATGATACCATTTACCCTCTTTCTCATTTTTGTTACTCCAGAGCTCCCCATATAATTTTTATGATTGGTTCTCACCTTTTCCAATTCTCTGTCACATAAAACAGTATACTTTTTCTCTTTCACTGTAACTATTGCTACAATTTTATTCCTTTTTTGTAAAAATGTCAATATATTTTTTGCTTAAAATTATAGCATATTTATTATATTTATGTCACCTTATTATTTTAGAAACCTCTTCCACATTATCCACATATGTGTGGATAATGTGGATAAGTCTGTGAATAACCTAAAATATACCTCTTCAGAAGCAAAGTTATTCACATTCTTATTCGGTAATACTTTATGCAAACTTTTCCTCTGGTTATTCTTTCTTTTACTTAAATCATTATGTCTTCTCTTTTCCCAGTTTTATCCAAATAAGCTCATTTGATTGCTTTGGCTCATACCTTTTAAACATCCTACTTTTTCTAATAACTCCACAACAGACTTTCCAATTTTTGAACGAATTTTCATATCATCAATAGACATAAATTTTCCATCTTGTTTTGCTCTATCAATTCCTTCTGCTGCAACTGTACCAAGTCCTGGTATACTATTTAGTGGTGGACGTATTCCGTCTGGCTCTACAATAAATTTGGTTGCATGGGACTTGTATAAATCAATTGGTAAAAAGTTAATGCCTCTTTCATACATTTCTAAGACAAGTTCCAATATCGCATACATATTTTTATCCTTTGTTGTAGCACCATTTCCTGCCAAATCAATTTCTTTCATTTTATTAATTACTTTTTCTTTTCCATAGCACATAATGTCACTATCAAATTCATCTGCTCTAATGGTAAAATATGCTGCATAATACGCTTTAGGCTCATGTACCTTAAACCAAGCGATTCTAAAAGCATTAGTTACATATGCTGCTGCATGGGCTTTTGGGAACATGTACTTTATCTTTTCACAAGATTTAATATACCAGTCTGGTACATTATGCTCTTTCATTAAAGCTACATACTCTGCCCATTTTTCTGGATCTTTTAATGCCTTTCCCTTACGTACTGTTTCCATTATTTTAAAAGCAGGGTTTGGAGGAACTCCCTTTTTAATTAAATAAATCATAATATCATCACGACAACAAATTGCTTCATTAAGTGTTACTGTACCTTCTTCTATTAAACTTTGTGCATTACCAAGCCATACATCTGTCCCATGTGATAAACCTGATATACGAATTAATTCGTCAAAAGTTGTTGGTTTTGTATCTACAAGCATTCCTCTTACAAACTTTGTTCCAAACTCTGGTATACCATAACTTCCTACCTTACTTTTAATTTGTTCTGAAGTAACGCCTAATGCTTCTGTTGATTTAAAAATAGACATTGTTTCTTTATCATCTAAAGGTACTTTTGTAGGGTCTTTTCCTGTAATGTCAAATAACATTCTAATCATGGTAGGATCATCATGACCTAATATATCTAATTTTAGAAGGTTTTGATCTATTGAGTGATAATCGAAATGTGTTGTAATAATGTCAGAATTAGGATCATCTGCTGGATGTTGTACAGGGCAAAACTCGTAAATTTCCCTTCCTTTTGGCACAACAATAATACCTCCTGGATGTTGTCCAGTTGTCCTTTTAATTCCAGTACAGCCTCCTGCTATTCTTAGTACCTCTGCATTATTAACAGGCACACCTCTTTCTTCGTAGTATTTTTTTACATAACCAAATGCAGTTTTGTCAGCTACTGTACCTACTGTACCAGCTTTAAAAGTTGTTCCTTTTCCAAAAATCACCTCTGTATATCTGTGTGCTTTTGCTTGATATTCTCCAGAAAAGTTTAAGTCAATATCTGGTTCTTTATCTCCATTAAATCCTAAGAAAGTCTCAAATGGTATATCAATTCCATCTTTAACCATCATAGTTCCACATTTTGGACATTCTTTGTCTGGTAAGTCAAATCCACATTGATATCCATAATCTGTAAAATCCGAATATTTACATTTTGGACATCTATAATGTGGTGGAAGTGAATTAACTTCTGTAATCCCCGTCATGTTTGCCACAAAAGAAGAACCTACTGACCCCCTAGAACCTACTATATAGCCATCTTCGTTCGATTTCCACACTAGTTTTTGTGCAATAATATACATAACCGAGAAACCATTTTTTATAATAGAATTCAATTCTTTATCTAATCTATCTTGTACTAGTTCTGGTAATGGGTCTCCATATAATTCGTGTGCCTTTGAAAAAGCAATATCTTTAATGGTTTGCTCACAGCCATCAATATGAGGAGGACATTTTTCGGGAGAAATTGGACTAATTCTTTCACACATATCTGAAATTTTATTTGTATTTGTTACAACAACCTCGTAGGCTTTTTCTTCTCCTAAATATTCGAATTCTTTTAACATTTCGTCTGTTGTTCTTAAATATAATGGAGCCTGCTCGTCTGCATCGCTATAACCTTGTCC
>CATKGX010000081.1 GCA_949747775.1 uncultured Clostridia bacterium
AAATAAATAGCAAAAATTTCATTTTGCTATTTATTTTTTTGTATAAGTTCGATATAATATACAAAAATTGTACAAAATTTAGGGAGGCAATTATGAATTTAGCAAATAAACTAACGATATTTAGAATTATATTAGTACCAATTATCATGTTAATTCCTGTACTAGGTTTACAAGGAGAGTTATGGGGGATTCCTTTTATGTACCTAATCATGGATTTGATTTTTATTTTAGCATCTATTACAGATAAATTAGATGGGTATATTGCACGTTCAAGAAATCAAATTACTACTTTTGGAAAATTCCTAGACCCAATTGCAGATAAAATTTTAGTTATTGTAGCAATGCTTATTCTTGTAGAAGTAGACAAAATACCATATTGGATTCCAGCAATTGTTATTATTAGAGAATTTATGGTGTCTGGCTATCGCTTAGTTGCTGTTCAAAAAGAAGGAAATGTAATTGCAGCAAGTATATGGGGAAAGATAAAAACAGCAACACAAATGGTAGGTCTTGCAGTAGCATTTATTGACCAAAATGCTTTTGGAGCAATCTTTACAGGTTCAAACTTAACTGGATTTGCTTTTGTCTTAAACTTAATCACAACAGGAATGCTTAGTATATCAGTAATTGCAACTATCTTTTCTGGTGTGGACTATTTAAAAGGCAGCAAAGAGCTATTTAAAGGTGACTTAAAATAAATTTTACGAATAACAAGGAAATAGAGGAAATTAAAATGAATTTTGAACAAGCGAAAACAAGAGTAGAAGAGTTAGTGCCTCTTTTACAATATTATACACAAAAGTATTTTGATGATGAGCAAGTGGTTAGTGACTATGAGTACGACATGTTAATGCGAGAACTAAAAGGCATAGAAGCACAGTACCCAGAGCTTGTTAGGAAAGATTCTCCAACACAAAAAGTGGGATCTAGTATTAAAAAAGGTTTTGAAAAGGTAACACATGAAGTGCCTTTACAAAGCCTTCAAGATGTGTTTACATTTGTAGAAGTAGAAGAATGGATAGAACGTATGCAAAAGGTGGCAGAAGCGAATGACACTGATTTAGAATATATTGTTGAAACCAAAATAGATGGCTTATCTGCTGCATTAGAATATAAAAATGGAATTTTTATAAAGGGAGCAACAAGAGGAAATGGACTTGTTGGGGAAGATGTCACAGAAAATTTGAAAACAGTAAAATCCATTCCTAAAAAGTTAAAAGAGCCAATTGACATTACGGTACGTGGAGAAGTATTTATTGGAAAAGCGGAATTTGAGAAATTAAACGAAAATAGGCTATTAGAAGAGGAAGAACAATTTGCAAATGCCAGAAATGCAGCAGCAGGTTCTTTAAGACAGTTAGATAGCAAAATTACAGCCAAAAGACCACTAGATATATTTATATTTAATGTTCAGAAATCAGATACAGTAGAGTTTGAAAAACATGGAGATAGTTTGAATTACCTTGAAAATTTAGGCTTCCATGTTAATCCAGTTAGAATTCTATGTAAGAACAAAGAAGAAGTAATTACTGCTATAGAAAAGATTGGAGAAGATAGAGAAAAGATAGCCTTTGGAATAGATGGGGCAGTAATAAAAGTAAATGACTTAAAATTAAGGAAAGCAATAGGGTCAACTTATAAAACGCCAAAGTGGGCAATTGCCTATAAATATCCACCAGAAAAGAAAGAAACCAAACTAAAAGAGATTGGTTTTCAAGTAGGAAGAACTGGTGCAATTACTCCCATGGCAATTTTGGAACCAGTAGTTGTAGCCGGATCTAAAATTTCTAAAACAACACTTCATAATGAAGACTATGTAAAAGAAAGAGATATAAAAATAGGGGATACTGTTATTATTCAAAAAGCGGGAGATGTTATTCCAGAAGTAATTGGGGTTAATAAAAGCAAGAGAACAGGAGAAGAAAAGGATTTTGAAATGCCAACTGTTTGTCCTGTTTGTGGAGCTCAAGCGATACGCGAAGAGGGAGAAGCAATATGGCATTGTAATGGAATTGAGTGTCCGGCAAAACTTTCTAGAGGGATTATTCATTTTGTTTCAAGAGATGCGATGGATATTACTGGCTTAGGAGATGCTATTGTAGAAGAGTTAATTGCAAGAGAATTAATTAAAAATATTGCAGATATATATGCTTTAACATTTGAAGACATTGCATCATTAAAAAAGAATGGCAAAAAGTTTGCACAAAATTTGATAGATGCTATAGAAGCAAGTAAGAATAAAGAATTATATAGATTAATTAATGCTTTAGGAATTAGACATGTTGGAGTTAAAATGGCAAAATCTCTTGCTAGAAAATATGGTAGCATGGAAAGTCTTATGGAAGCATCAATAGAAAGTTTGGCAATGAAAGAAGATGTAGGACTCATTACAGCTAAAAGTATTTATGATTTTTTTAGAGAAGAACAAACTATTGATTTAATTAACCGATTAAAATCTTACAAAGTGAATATGAAATATGTAGAAGAGAAGCCTACAGGTAATCGTTTTGAAGGACAAACTTTTGTATTAACAGGAGCTCTTGAAAAATATACTCGTACAGAAGCTGCTGAAATAATCGAAAACTTTGGAGGAAAAACGTCAGGAAGTGTATCAAAAAAGACAACTTATGTGTTAGCAGGAGAAGATGCAGGAAGTAAACTAACAAAAGCAATAGAGTTAGGAATAAAAGTAATTACAGAAGCAGAGTTTAGTGAAATGATAAAATAGGAAAGGAAGACAGATGGAAGGATATACGTTTGAAAAAATGTGGCTAGATTTAAAAAATGGATACCAAATTCATTATACTTATGTGGGGAACAGATATGTATTATTTAAAACAGCGGAAAACTGCTATACACAAAAACTACTATCAACAGAACATAAAAATCCTCAACCAAGGCAACTAATGCTAACTTTAAAAAGAGTAAAAGAAATGTTTCCGCATATGGAAGATATTGAGTATAAGGTAGGCGTATAAGGGAAAGGAGAAATTATTATGAGTGAAAAAGTACAACCTAGAACATTACCAGGTTTTATGGAATTATTACCAAATGAACAAATACTATTTAATAAAATGAAAGAGATTATACAAAAATCATATGAAAAATATGGTTTTTTACCATTAGATACACCAATAATAGAAGATGCAAAGGTGCTACTTGCAAAAGCGGGGGGAGAAACCGAAAAGCAAATATATCGATTTGAAAAAGGAGATAATGACTTAGCACTTCGATTTGATTTAACAGTACCACTTGCAAAATATGTAACACAATATTATGACAAACTAAGTTTTCCTTTTAAAAGATATCAAATAGGAAAAGTTTATAGAGGAGAAAAGGCGCAAAGAGGGAGATATAGAGAGTTCTACCAATGTGATGTGGATATTATTGGTGATGGAAAATTATCTATTATTAATGATGCAGAAATTCCATCTATTATTTATAATACATTTAAAAAGCTAGGGTTTGATGACTTTACAATATGTATTAATAACAGAAAAATATTAAATGGATTATTTTTAAGTTTGGAACTAGAGAATAAGTCAGCTGAAATTTTAAGAATTATTGATAAAATTGATAAAATTGGTGCAGATAAAGTAAAAGCAGAATTGCTAAACGATACACACCCAGATAAAATAGATACAATCATGAAGTTTATTACAATTGAAGGAAACAATTGCGAAAAAATAAAATCATTAGAAGATATGAATATTGATAATGAAATTTTTCAAGAAGGGCTGTCAGAATTAAAAGAAGTTATTAAATATATTAAAATATTTGGGGTGCCAGAAGAAAATTATAAAATAGATTTAACAATTGCAAGAGGATTAGACTATTACACAGGAACAGTATATGAAACATTCCTTAACAAATATAGAAATTTAGGTAGTGTATGTTCTGGTGGAAGATATGACAACTTAGTAGGATACTATACAAATAAGAAAATGCCTGGAGTTGGAATTTCAATAGGACTATCAAGACTATTTTTTCAATTAGTAGATAATGAGATTATTTCAGCAAGTAAAGAGGCTGGATTTGATGTATTAATTGTCTCTATGACAGATGAATATGAGGCTTGTGCAGAAATAGCAACAAAGTTAAGAGAAAGTGATATTAGGGTTCAAATTAATATAGAAGAGCAAAAATTAGGAAAGAAGTTTAAAACTGCCAATCATTTAAATGTAAAATACGTTATTGTAATTGGTGAAGACGAGGTAAAAAATAATGTGGTTGCTTTAAAAAATATGCTTACAGGAGAGCAACAAACAGTAACAATAAAAGAAGCAATAGAAGTGATAAAAGATGTAAAATAATAGTTGCAATCATAAAAGAAAGAAGCAGATTAGTGTTAATTTTATAGCACTTACCTGCTTTTTTCTTTTATGATTCGCTATTGGACTGACAAGATTCACTTTTATTTGGCCTCGATGTTTTGAGGTTTTACAATAACATTCTTGTGATTTGTATAAATTACCATGCCAGGTTTTGCCTTAGATGGCTTTTTGACATATTTGGCAAAAGTATAATCGACAGGTACATTACTTGATTCACTACCCTTACTATAAAATGCAGCAAGAGCAGCACACTTATTAATTGTATCTTGGGAAGGTGTTTTATTTTCAGTTTTTAAAATAACATGGCTTCCATGAATATCTTTTGTATGGAACCAAATATCATTTTCGGTTGCTTGCTTAGTAATATAATCATTTTGCTTGTTATTTTTTCCAACAATAACAGTAAAGCCATCAATTTGATATTTTATAGGCTCTCCTATTTTTACATCCGAATTTGACTTCTTTTTAACTTTTTTCTTGCTTTTCGTGTTTGAAGAAGAAGGCTTTTTTTCGAGAAAAGCGTCTGAAAATTCGTTGTATATGTGGTCAATATCAGAAATACTAGTTGCTACTTGAAATTCGTAAATAATACTTTCTAAATAGCGAATTTCTTCTTGTACTTCAGATTTCTGAATTTCTACAATATCTTTTGCGTTTTTTAATTTGCGGTATTTCTTAAAATATCTTTTGGCATTAGAAGCAGGGGATATTGCTTTATCTAAAGGAATTGTAATTAAATTGTTATTATCATAATAATTTTCTAATGTAATTTTATCTAAATGTGTTTCAGAAAGTCTATAAGAATTTGTTGTTAATAATTCTCCATATAGTCGATATACATCTGTATTTTGGCACTCATTTAGTTTCTTGTTAATATTGGATAACTTATTATTTAATTTTTTCATATAATTTAAAATTAGTTTTGATAAATTATTTCGGTAAGTTGTAAAAGCTTCTGAAGTTTCTTTTTGAGAGTAAAGGTCATCAATAAAAAAGTTCATTTGCAATTGATTTTGTTTTTCTTGAGGTAATAAATGAATGCTATAATCTTTGTCCGAAATTTTTACCAAATTCATACGAGATGGTTCATGCAATAGTTTATTTAAATATTCGTAAAGTAAATCCGTATTTGCCTTATGAAATGTGTCTTCAATTTGCAATTCATTAACAATAGAAGTGGCACTTGTTTTACTAATACCAGTGTAAGTATTAGCTAAAACGTCTGATAATGGAAGTTCACCTGCTTGAGGGATGAATTCTAAAAAGCGATGATAAAATTCATCTTTTGATGATATCTTGGTAAAATCCAATTTGTTTGTTACTGGCAAAACATATCTAGCATTGGGCAAGATATCTCGATATGAGTTTGATTGGGTTGTAAAATGTTTCAAAGCATCTATAATGATATTTTTATCATCTAATAGAATAAGATTACTGTGTTTTCCCATTAACTCTATCATAAGACGTTTGGGACTAAAATCTCCAGACTTGTTATGACCTTCAAACTCAATAACAACGAGTCTTTCTAAAGATAAGGTATCAATATTAGTAATACGGGTGTTTAATAAATATTTGCGTAATAACATACAAAAACTAGGCGCAAAGTTTGGGTTTGGCTTAGCTGATGTTGTTAAACAAAGTCTATAATTGTTAGGTGAAACAACAATATCTAAAGCATATTTTAACCCATTAGAATAAATACCTAATACAATCTCGTTATGATTTGGTTCAAAAATTTTATCCACTTTACCACCAATCATATTATTTTGTAATTCTTTTGCAATACCAAAAGTAACCAATCCATCAAAAGCCATACATATCCTCCTATTTGTTTTTAGTATGATATTAGCATAAACTTGTGAAAATATCAATATTTTTCAAAATTAGTCTTGACATTGAATTCATAGCTGACTTATAATACTAACATAGGAGAAAACGAACTTCAGGAGGGAACTTTAAGCGATATGGACAATAAAAATCTATATTATTCTTACAAAAATGATTATGACAATAAAACAGATGAAGATTTAGTTGCAATTATTAAATCTGGTGATAAATGTGCTCTTGAATATTTAATGAATAGATATAGAGAATTAGTAAATATTAAAGTGAGTAAGTATTATATCATTGGAGCAGAAAGAGATGATATTGTCCAAGAAGGATTAATAGGACTGTTTAAGGCAATTAAATGTTATAAATCAGACCAACAAAATTCTTTTAAGAGTTTTGCAAATATGTGTGTAGAAAGACAACTAATTACAGCAATTAAAACATCAAATAGGCAAAAACATATGCCATTAAATTCTTATTTATCTTTAAATATGTCGGCATATGATGAAGAGAGTGATGATACTGAAGTAATGGAAGTTTTCAATTCTACTCTAATAGAAGACCCATTAGATACGATTACTAAAAAAGAATACTATATTAGTGTAGAAAACGCAATTGATAAATCTCTTAGTGATTTTGAAAGACAAGTGCTAGGTAGATACATTAATGGTGAAAGTTATACTGAGATTGCACAAAAATTAGATACACCAGTAAAGTCAATAGATAATGCAATACAAAGAATTAGAAAAAAAGCAATCAAAGGAATTAACAAAGACTAATGCTTTCATAGCTCAGTAGGTAGAGTGCAGCCTTGGTAAGGCTGAGGTCACGGGTTCGATTCCCGTTGAAAGCCCCATTTTATTTTATAAAATGGAGAAGGACAAGAAGTTAATAATATAGGCAATATAGAAAAAGCTTTATTTAGAAAAAAGTATAAATAAAGCTTTTATTCTTGAAAATGAGAAAAAAAACAAAAGAAGAGAAATTAAAAGGAGTAAGAAAATGTTAAAAGAAAAGTTAAGTGTAAAAGAAAAAGTGGGAATAGTAGTAATTGTACTTCTAACAATTGCTACTATAGTGGGTTTTACAATAGAAATCAAAAGTTATATGGAAACAGGAGATGTTAAACAAACTAGTGCAGACTTAGATGCTAGTCAAATGAATACACAAAACATGATGTCTAATATAACTGAAGCAAACACTACAGATACAAATGATACAACTAAAGTAAAAGTAGATGAGAAAAAAGCGAAGGAAAAAAACGAAAAAGAATTTGAAAAGTTAAAGAAAGAAAAGAAAATAGAAACACCAACATATCATATTAAAGTAAACTATGGAGCGCAAACAGTTACAGTTTATACGAAAGATTCTAAAGGTGCATATACAAAGCCAGTAAAAGCAATGATTTGTTCTACTGGAACTTATACACCAACTTCAGGAACATATAAAACACTTGGAAAAGGGAACTGGTGGGGACTTTTAGGTGATGTATATGGACAATATGCTACACATATTGTAGGAGATATATTATTTCATTCAGTTCCATATTTAACAAGTGGAGATCGTTCTTCATTAGAATATTGGGCATATGATCAATTAGGTTCAAGAGTGTCTATGGGATGTGTAAGACTTACTGTTGCAGATGCAAAGTGGATTTATGATAATTGTACAATAGGAACAGAAGTTGAGTTTTATTCAAGCTCGAATCCAGGTCCACTTGGAAAACCATCAGTAAGGAAGATATCAGATGCGCCTAAAAATGTAAGAGGATGGGACCCAACAGATCCAAATAAGCACAATCCTTGGCCTAAATATTTGAAAGAAAAAGAAGAAGGCAAAAATAAAGACAATAACAAAAATGAGCAAAAGCCAAGCACACCAAAACCAAGTGCAAAACCAAAACCAACTTCAACTCCAGCTCCAACAGCAACGCCAACACCGTTACCAACTCCGACTGCCACACCAACTCCAATCCCAACACCGGAGCAAGGAAACGAAACAGAAGACAACAGTTTAGAAAATGGAGAAGAAATACCCAATAATATAAATGATTTAATACAAGAAGAAATACAGTAAAAGTAAGGAGAGAATGAAATGAAAATAGGAATTGTAGGATTACCAAACGTAGGAAAAAGTACAATGTTTAATGCAATTACAAATGCAGGGGCAGAATGTGCTAATTATCCATTCTGTACAATAGAACCAAATGTGGGAGTTGTACCAGTTCCAGACGAAAGGCTAGATGTATTAACAAATATGTATCATCCAGAAAAAACAACTCATGCAATTATTGAATTTGTTGATATTGCAGGTTTAGTGAAAGGAGCAAGTAAAGGAGAGGGATTAGGAAATAAATTTTTGTCACATATTAGAGAAGTAGACAGTATTGCACATGTGGTAAGATGTTTTGAAGATCCTAATGTTGTTCATGTAGATGGTAGTATAGAACCAATTAGAGATATAGAAACAATTAATTTAGAGCTAATATTAGCAGACATGGAAACAATTAACAAAAAAATAGAAAACGTAAAGAAGAAATTAAAAGCAGATAGAAAATGTCAAGTAGAATTAGATGTGTTAGAAAAAATTAGCCAAACATTACAAACAGGAAAATCAGCAAGAACAATAGAACTAACAGATGAAGAAAAAGAATTTATAAAAGATACATACTTATTAACAATGAAGCCAATATTATATATAGCGAATGTTTCAGAGGCACAATTAGAAAACCCAGAAAAAGATTCAAATATTCAAAAAGTAATAGAATATGCCAAACAAGAAAATGCACAAGTAATTCCATTATGTGTAAAAATAGAAGAAGAATTAGCAAGTTTAGATGGAGACGATAAACAAGAAATGCTAGAAGCATTGGGGTTACAAGAATCAGGCTTAAATAAAGTAATAAAAGCAAGTTATGATTTATTAGGACTTATGTCATTTTTAACTGCTGGGGAACCAGAAGTAAGAGCATGGACAATCAAGAAGGGAACGAAAGCACCAGTAGCTGCTGGAAAAATACATAGTGATATTGAAAGAGGATTTATCCGTGCAGAGATAGTATCTTTTGATGATTTAGTAAGAGAAGGCAGTATGACAGCAGCAAAAGAAAAGGGACTAGTAAGATCAGAAGGAAAAGAATATATTATGCAAGATGGAGACATCGTACTATTTAGATTCAATGTTTAAAAAACTATTTTCGTCACAATGAAAGTTTGGTGCTACCTTGTTCTCCAAAGGAGTACCAAATAGCTTAAATCATTAGCTAGAACGAAAATACAAAAAAATGACAAAAAAATACTTGACTATTATATAAATTAATAGTAGAATAAAAATGTAGGTTTTATGGGAAAAAAGGTATAAAAACTGCGAAAACAATAAATAATAAGTATACAAAAGATATATCTAAAGAAAGGGAGAGAAAAATATGTTAAAAATGAGAAAGAATTTAGTAATTGTAACAATAATATTAATGGTTTGTTTATTAGGAGCAATGACTTTAAAAGTACAAGCAACAGGAATTGATAATCCAGTAAACTTAACCGGAGATTTAGATATAATAACAGGTGGAGATGATTTAAATTCGACGAATAATACTACAATGTTATTACCTGAAACAAATACAACGAATACAACAGGAAATGAGCCAGTTAATAACACAGCATCAATCATACAACCAGTTGTAGATAATAACAGTACAGAAAATGGAACAGGAAATACACTTCCAAAAACAGGTGTAACAGAAGATATAACAGTAATGTTTTTTATTGTTGTTTGCGTAGTTTCAGCAATATATGCCTATAAAAAAATAAGAGATTATAATATATAAACAATAAAAAAGAAGGTAGAAAATAAAATACCTTCTTTTTTATATGCTTTTATTTTTCTTTTGCAACTACTATCAAACGTTTCCCAGAAACATTGTTGCAAGTGAGCATTGTAAGTAGTTTGTGTCCATTTGTATTTTGCATCGTACAAGATGTATCATTAGGATTAGCTTCATAGATATTAAAAATGGTGTATTTTATCATATTTCCACTTAAATCATATATTTGAACTTCATCACCTTTTTCAAGTTCGTTGAGTCTACTAAAAAATTTGTAATCTACATAATTGTGCCCTGCAATGCAAAGGTTACCGTATTTCATTAGGCATTGGACCTGCAAAACGACAAAGCGAAACATCTAAAAGGTCCTTATTACTTTGAGAAAGAATAGGATAATTTAAGTTGATTTTATCAATTTTTATCATCCCAATAACAAAAGGATTAGAATTACTAGTAGAAGGATTGGCAATAGAGTTAGCTAAGTAGTCTGTGTTTTCGGAATAAAGAGTAGAAACATGGTAAATTTCCATAAGTTCGTTTGCTATTTTTTCATTTTTGTGTATTTTTAGCATACGTATAAAAAACATTCCTAAAAAGAGGCAAGCAATTAGTAAAGAAACAATAAATTGAATTTGATATACTTTAGAAAAGCTGTTTTCTTTTTCAGAAACATTAATATCTGTTGAAACTTTGTCACTTTCTGGATTTAATATTTGATTCATATGACATTTTCCTCGTATTATATATTCTTTTAATAGTATTAACAAACAGTTAAAAAAATATGATAAAAACAATAAAAAGAAAAAATTTCAATTTATGAAAGTAAAGAATTATAAAATTTGATAAAAAAACAAAGAAATTCTTAAGAAAATTTAAAAAATAGATAGCAAAATGATATCGATGTATGATAGAATATAAAAAGTTAAAATGAATATAGAAAGAGGTGTCAGTTGTGCCAGATATTAAGTATAAAAGGGTACTACTAAAATTAAGTGGAGAAGCCTTGGCAGGAGAAAAGAAAAAAGGAATTAATCCTGATACAGTAAATGAAATATGTGACCAAATTAAGAGCCTTGTAGAGCTTGGTGTAGAAGTAGCTGTTGTTGTTGGAGGAGGTAATTTTTGGAGAGGTGCTAGCGTAAAAATGGAACGAACAACATCAGATTATATTGGAATGCTTGCAACAACAATGAATGGTTTAGCTTTGCAAAGTGCACTAGAAGAAAAAGGTGTTTATACAAGACTACAAACAGCAATAGAAATGAGAGAAATTGCAGAACCATACATTAAAAGAAAAGCAACAAGACATTTAGAGAAGGGAAGAGTTGTTATTTTCGGTTGCGGAACAGGGAATCCATATTTTACAACAGATACAGCCGCAGCGCTAAGAGCAGCAGAAATTGATGCAGAAGTAATATTGGTTGGTAAAACAATTGATGGTGTATATTCAGCAGATCCTAAAAAAGACGAAAATGCAGTAAAATACAATGAAATAAGCTATGTAGATATTTTAAGCAAAAATTTGAAAGTAATGGATGGAACAGCAATTTCATTATGCAGAGATAATAATATAGAATTAATTGTATTTGAGCTTGCAAAACCAGAAAATATTATTAGAGCAGTAAAAGGAGAGCCAATAGGAACTCTAATAAAATAATAAATTATAATTTTAGAAATAGTTAGGTAAAATATTCTAAATTAAATAAGAAATAGAAAGGAAAGAAAGAAAATGGATTATAATAGTATTGAAGAGAGAATGTTAAAAACAATTAGTGTATTTGAGGAGAATTTGTCAGAAATAAGAGCAGGAAGAGCGAACCCTGCAATATTAAACAAAGTAATGATTAATTATTATGGAACACCAACACCAGTAAATCAAGTAGCAGGAATTTCAGTTCCAGAAGCTAGATTAATCGTGATTCAACCATGGGATGCAAGCATATTAAAAGAAATAGAAAAAGAAATATTAAAATCTGATATTGGAATTAATCCAAATAATGATGGAAAAGTAATAAGACTAGCTTTTCCTGAATTAAATGAAGAAAGAAGAAAAGAAATTGTAAAAGATATTAGGAAAATGGCAGAAGAAGCAAAAGTAGCGGTAAGAAGCATTAGACGTGATGGAATTGATGAAGCTAAAAAACTAGAAAAAGATTCTGAGATCTCTGAAGATGAATTGAAAGTAGCAGAAGACAAAATACAAAAATTAACAGATAAATATGTTGAGGAAATTGATAAAATACTAGGAGCAAAAGAAAAAGAAGTTATGAGTATATAAAGTAAAGGAAAATAATATGATAAGTAAAGAAGATATAAACAAAGAAGAAATGCCAAAACATATTGCAATTATTATGGATGGTAATAGAAGATGGGCCAAGGAAAAGGGATTAGAACGCAAGCTAGGGCATAAGGCAGGAGCAGAAACATTAGAAGAACTTGCTAACTTTGCCAATGATGTAGGAGTAAAGTATTTAACAGTATATGCTTTTTCAACAGAAAATTGGAAAAGAACAGAAGAAGAAGTGGGAGCTTTAATGATGTTATTAAAGTCTTATGTAGATAAATTCTTAAAAAGAGCAAGTACGAATAATATTAGAGTACGTATCCTAGGAAATATAGAAAAGTTAGATGCAAGTTTAAAAGCAAGTATTGAGAAAATAGTAAATGAATCTAGCAAAAATACAGGACTTACACTTAATATTGCATTTAACTATGGTGGAAGAGATGAAATAATAAGATGTGTAAAACAAATTTCTGAAAAAGTCTCAAATGGCGAAATCGCAATTGAAGATATTAATGAAAACATTATTTCAAACAACTTATATACAGCTGGAGAGCCAGATCCAGACTTAATGATAAGAACAGGGGGAGAACTTCGTGTAAGTGGTTTTCTACTATGGCAATTAGCTTATACAGAATTCTTATTTGTAGATAAATATTGGCCAGATTTTTCAAAGGAAGATTTAACAGAAGCAATTGTAACATTCCAAAATAGAAAAAGAAATTTAGGTAAATAATATATGAAAAAATAAAAATAATATGGAAGGAAAATAAAATGAGTATTAAAAGATTTTTATCTGGAATAATATTATTCCCTATCTTTGCAGTAATTATGATTTTTGCAAATAAATATATAATTGATTGTATGGTTAGTGTGATTGCTATTATGAGTTTGCATGAATTTTATAAAGCTTTTAGAAAAAAGGCGAAACCAGTTGAATGGGTTGGATATATTGCAGCCGTGTCAATTGCTTTTATACATATTATACCATCAAGAATGATTTTATATATTGTTGGAGCCATTATACCAGCATCAATTATGATATTATTTGTAAGAAGTGTTTTAAGTGAACTTAAGGTTAATATTATGGATATAGCAATTACTTTTTTTGGAATATGTTATATTGTATTATTTCTAATGTTTGCACCAATTATAAAAGAAAATATACCAAATGGAAATATATTAGTTTGGTTTGTATTCTTTAGCTCATGGGGAACTGATGTATTTGCCTACTTAATTGGTAAAAATTTTGGAAAACATAAATTTACAGAGGTTAGCCCTAATAAGTCAATAGAAGGATGTCTTGGTGGAATAATAGGGGCAACACTAATTATATTAGTATACACAGCAGTATGTAATCATACTTTAGCAATAAATATAGATTATGCTTATGCAGGGCTAGTAGCGGTATTATTAAGTGTTGTAAGTCAAATAGGCGATTTGTCGGCATCTAGCATAAAAAGATATTGCGAAATAAAAGACTATAGCAACCTTATTCCTGGACATGGAGGAATGTTAGACAGAATAGATAGTGTTATATTTACATTACCTTTTGCATATTTTTTATTAATGCTAGTGTAATGATGGGAGGAAACTAAATTTGAGTTTTATCATTAGTGCAATAAAGATTATTTTTATATTAGGATTTTTAGTATTGATACATGAGACAGGACATTTTTTAGTAGCAAGACTTTGCAAAGTAAAGGTAAAAGAATTTGCGATTGGGTTTGGACCTACTATTTGGCAAAAACAAGGAAAAGAAACAAAATATGCATTAAGATTAATTCCTCTTGGAGGATTTGTTAGCATGGAAGGCGAAGAAGAACGCTCTGATAAAGAGGGTTCTTTTAGCAACAGTAGTGTATCAAAAAGAATTGCAATTGTAGTAGCAGGAGGATTGGTTAATATTGCTTTTGCAATACTTGTGTATATTATTTTAATGACCATTATGACAGGAAATTTAAGTAAGGCTTTGTCTGCTACAGGAGCTTTTGCTTTCTCAATTGTAGAGAGTTTAAAATTGCTATTCTCAGGAGGAGTAACAGTAGACCAATTAATGGGACCTGTTGGAATATCTGAAGTAGTGGCGCAAACGAGTGGAATTGCAGAATTTATTTATATATTAGCTTTAATTTCAATGTCGTTAGGAGTAACAAATTTGTTACCATTTCCACCTCTTGATGGAGGAAAAGTAGTTTTGCTACTAATAGAAGGAATTAGGAAAAAGCCATTAAAGGAGAGTACAGAAATCAAAATACAGATGCTAGGGTTTGCTATATTAATTACATTGTCTATTTTAGTGACTTATAATGATGTGGGAAGAATGGTTAATATGTAATTACAAATTGAGCCAAGGGAATTGAAGAGGCATAATAAATGAAATAAATAATAGTGCAGGAGATGCTAAACAAATGGAAAAAACAATTAAGGAAATTTTTAAAGATTATAATTCGAACAGTTTTGCATTAAATGGAGCAAAGATTAAGAATATTAATTTATTTAAAAAGACAAATAGGCTAGAATTAGAAATTATTGCTACAGATTTAATTAAGACGAATGATTTATATGCTTTTGAAAGATATTTGGAGAAACGTTTTACAATTAAGGAAGCAGTAGTGAAGACTCAATATGCAAACAGTGTAGAGGTGGACTTAAAAGAGGAATGGAACGATGTTATTCATTATATGGCTTATAAACATCCTCTTACAAAAGCATTGCTTAGAAATAGTGTTATAGAGATGGAAGAAAAAACTTTGATTGTTAATTTAGCACTAAAAGGAAAAGAAGTATTAGATGCGCAAGGTTTTGATAAGGTATTAGCACAAATATTGCAAAATATTTATGGAAAAACAGTGAAAGTAAAATTTATAGAAAAAGTAACAGAAGAAATGTTAAAGCAAATGCAAGAACAGGCAAGACAGCATGAACGAGAAGCTGTACAACAAGCACAGCGTGAAGCAGAAGAATTTGCGAAAGAAATGGCAGAGAGAAATGGAACAGTAAATAAAGAAAGCATGCAAAGTCAAGCCAATATTCTATCAGATATACCTCCTTTTGATATAGAAGGAAGTATACCACCACCTCCACCGCCTCCAATAGAAGAGGAAAAAACACCACTTATTTATGGAAGAAGTTTAAAAATTAAAGAACAACTAGTGAAAGTGGCAGATTTAAGTATTGATAGTGGTAAGGTTCTTTTAGATGGTGAAGTGTTAAATATGGATTCAAGAGAGTTAAAAAGCGGTAAGGTTTTAGTTATGTTTGACTTGTTTGATGGAAGTAGCACAATTACATGCAAAGCCTTTGTAGAAGGAGAAAAGGCGAAAGCTACCATGAAGAGGATTAAAGAGGCAAGTGGTGTTAAGTTGGAAGGAACAGCACAGTTTGATCCTTTCGCAAAGGAACTTGGTGTAATTGCAAATACAATTATTGAAAGTACAGGTATTAAGAAGGAAATACGCAAAGATGAGGCTAAGGAAAAAAGAGTAGAGTTACATATGCATACGCAAATGAGCCAAATGGATGCGGTTACATCTGCTACAGATTTATTAAAACGTGCTGCTAAGTGGGGAATGAAATCAATTGCAATTACAGACCATGGCGTAGTACAAGCCTTTCCAGAAGCAAATCATTTTACAGAAAAGAATCCAGATTTAAAGATTATTTATGGAGTAGAAGCTTATTTAGCTCCTGACAAAACACCAATTGTGGCATTCCCTAAAAAACAAGATTTAGATACAACTTATTGCGTATTAGATTTGGAAACAACGGGATTATCATTTAGAACGGAAAAGATTACAGAAGTAGGGATTATGAAAGTAAAAAACGGACAAGTAATTGATGAATTTTCTTGTTTTGTTAATCCTGAAAAACCAATTCCACAAAGAGTGGTTGAAGTTACGAATATTACTGATGAAATGGTGAAAGATGCAGAAACAATTGATAAAGTATTTCCTAAAATTTTAGATTTTGTTGGAGATAGTGTTTTGGTAGCGCATAATGCTGATTTTGACATAGGATTTCTGAAATATAATGCGAAACAATTGGGATATACATTAAACAATACCTATTTAGATACATTAAGATTGGCAAGAGAGTTATTTCCAGACTATAAGAAATATAAACTAGGAATCATTGCAGAAAATTTAGGAATTAAAGTAGAAGTAGCACATAGAGCTTTGGATGATGTTGATACAACCGTAAAAGTATTTAATGTTATGTTAGATATGTTAAAAGAAAAGGGAGTTAAGACATTAGAAGATATTGATGTAATAGGTACAGGAAAAGTGGACTATAAAAAGTTACAAACATATCATGCTATTATTTTGGCAAAGAATTATGTAGGATTACGAAATTTATATAAACTAATTTCATATTCACATATAGATTACTTTTATAAAAAACCTCGTATTTTAAAATCATTATATAAAAAATATTCAGAAGGACTAATTTTGGGAAGTGCGTGTGAAGCAGGAGAACTATATAGAGCTATTGTGGCAGGTAAATCTGACGAGGAAATAGAGGGAATTGCAAATGATTATGATTATTTAGAAATTCAACCTGTTGGAAATAACATGTTTATGGTTAGAAATGGCACAGTAGCAGATGTAGCAGGTCTGCAGGAAATTAATAAAAAGATTGTAGACTTAGGAGAGAAATTAGGAAAACCTGTTGTAGCAACTTGTGATGTTCATTTTATGGACCCACAAGATGAAATTTATAGAAGAATATTAATGGCAGGGCAAGGCTATGAAGATGCTGACGAGCAAGCACCTCTTTATTTGCGTACAACAGAAGAAATGTTAAAAGAATTTGAATATTTAGGAAGAGAAAAAGCCTATGAAGTAGTAGTAACA
>CATKGX010000082.1 GCA_949747775.1 uncultured Clostridia bacterium
ATATTATCTTGAGCTATTGTTTTATAAGATTCTTGTTACTTTATGAATCATGTTTTGCTGTTTTGTTATGAGTACAGTATTGGTGTGTCTCTTTTTTTCATGAGCCGCACATGCTGTTCCGTCCAGTACCGATTACACTTTCCACATGTATGAGCGTATACAGCTGTTATAAGTCTTGTTCCATATCCATTCATCTTAATCCATACACAACCACAGCTCGGATTATATGCACCTTGTATATCAGCACTATGATACGTATAGTCTCTTAACTGTACATGTCTACCAGCAATTTGCACAAGTTGGGCTTACTCCTATTTGTCTTAGTATTCCGTCAACTCGACCATGAGAATATGTTTTGTTATCTCTTTTTTTGTTTTTATTTATTTTTATGTTTTATTCGTTTTTCCCTTGACTTTCCTATCATTTTAGTATACAATATTATAGTATTATGTTAGTTTGTAACCTAAAAGAAGAACTTCTCCCCGGTAGTTCTTTTTATATGGTTCATATAAATTATAAAATTTAATTATGAAATGGAGGACAATATTACCATGAATAATACAACATACAGTATTAAAAAAAGTGAAATTGAAAGAAAATGGTATATTATTGATGCAGAAAATAAACCATTAGGTAGAGTTGCTACTGAAGCTGCTAAATTACTAAGAGGAAAACACAAACCAACTTATACTCCTAACCTAGATGTTGGAGACCATGTTATTATATTAAACTGTGGTAAAGTTGTTTTAACTGGAAAAAAATTAGACCAAAAAGTTTACAGACATCATTCAGGATACATAGGTGGAATGAAAGAAACAACAGCAAGAGATTTATTAAATAAAAATCCAGAACAAATGATGATGCATGCTGTAAAAGGAATGCTTCCTCACAATAGCTTAGGAAGACAAATGCTTAAAAAAGTAAGAGTATATGCAGGTAGCGAACATGAAAACATCGCTCAAAAACCAGAAGTTTGGAATTTTTAGTAAGTAAAGGGAGGATATAAAAATGCCTAAAGCAAAAAAAGATAAAATAATGTTCTATGGTACTGGAAGAAGAAAAAGCTCTATTGCTAGAGTTAGATTAGTAGAAGGAACAGGCGTTATTACAATTAACGGAAAAAACATTGATGAATATTTAGGAACAGATACTTTAAAAGTTATCGTTAGACAACCATTAACAGCTACAAACACTACTGACAAATACGATGTTATTTGTAAAGTACAAGGTGGAGGATTTACAGGTCAAGCTGGAGCTATCCGTTTAGGTATTGCAAGAGCTTTATTAGAAGCTAATAACGAATATAGACCAACATTAAAATCTGCTGGATTCTTAACAAGAGATTCTCGTAAGAAAGAAAGAAAAAAATACGGTCTTAAAAAAGCTAGAAAAGCACCACAATTCTCAAAGAGATAATGATTATATTTCAAAAATACACAAAAAATCGAAAGTTTCATTACTTTCGATTTTTTTATATGCTTATAGTGGCTCAAAGTCAATAGTTGGGGTGAAACATCTGAAAAGTGTTTTACACCAGCTTTTTTAATGGGCTTAAATAAGACTCATAAAAAATGGTCAAAACCAA
>CATKGX010000083.1 GCA_949747775.1 uncultured Clostridia bacterium
GAGATAAGATGAAATGAAGAGTAGAAGCAAGAAAAATGAAAATGGAATTACACTAATTGCGTTAGTTGTAACAATAGTTATATTAATCATACTAGCAACGATTAGCATAAATCTTATATTAGGAGATGGAGGACTAGTAAGTAGAAGCCAAAAATCAGGAGAAGAATATAAGATATCAGGAGCAAGAGAGAAGCTAGACATAACGTTAGGAGATGCGCAAATAGAAAAAAGAATAAACAAAAAATATAATCAAAATGAATTTTTAAATGAATTTATTTTAAAAGAATTACCAGATGTGCAAATAGAAGATGACATTGTAATCGTAGATGGGTATGCGTTCGAAATAGATAGAAGTGTACCCAAAATAGGAAAATATGTAGGAACAGAAAAAAATATGGTATTTCCAGATTTAGACGTAACAGTAAAAAATGCAGAAAATAAGAAATCAGCAACAATAACAATAACTGCCAAAGAAGAAACAAATGGTATAAAACAAATAGAAATATTGCAAGATGGAATTGCTATAAAAAGATATACATATGATAATGTAAAAGAAGAAATAACAGAGGATTATGTAGTAAAACAAAATGGGGCATATACAGTAAAAGTATATGCAGAACATACAAAAAGTAAAAAAGCAGAAGTAAGTGGATTAATAGAAGTTGTAAAATATAATCCAAATGGAAGCGAAACGTACAAAAAAGAGCATAATGTAACAATAACAGTAGATGAAACAATAGAAAAAGTAAAATCAATTAGATACCAATGGTTACAAACAACAGAAGAGCCAGAAGAAACCAGTTTTACACAGACATGTAATAATGGAGATACTATTACCAAAAATGAAGTAATAGGAAAATGGTATTTATGGACATTAGTAGAAACAGAATCTGGCGAAAAGGACATAGGAAGAAGTGAAGGATTTAATTTTGATAATCAGGGGCCAAAAGTAGAATTAACAGCAGCGTCAGTATCAGAGAAATCATTTAGATTAACAGCAACAGCTCACGATGATGAAGTAGAAATAGCAAAATATGAGTTCTATGTAAATGATGAACTAGTGGAAACGGTTCCATCAAAAGCAGAGACTGCAACATGTGAAGTAAAAGTAGAAACAATGGGAGAGTATGAGTGCTATGTTATTGTAACAGATAGTTTAGGAAATGCAACAAGAGCAGAATGTAATGGAGCAAGAACTCAGATGCATGTTTGGGAAAAATGGAGTACAAATAGTACTAGTACTTATATCAAAGAAACAAATACAACGACAACATCATTTTATGTAACTAAAGCGAGTTACTATTCCCCAGTGTATAACTCTTATTCCTATAACGCATCAACAGGTGTATTTTCAGGTGTAGGAACTAGAGTGAATTGCTCATGGTATTCAACGAATGCGCAATCAGTGTGTGGTAAATATGAAATTAATAGTAGTTCGAAGGTGTCACGTTATACTTCTCAAAAGTGTAGAGAAACTTGTTCAGCTCCTTTGTATTGGTCTGCAACATGGTATTTAACAGTTTATACAAGTAAAGCTGATGTCAATTATTCAAAAGGGGAAAGCCTTTTACGGACTAGTTTATTCTGCAAACTCAGAAGACTACCCAAATGGAGGCAATAATGGTGGATATTGGTATATATACAAAGGAATAGAATAATTCTATGTAGAAAAGTAAAAAAATGGAGTTTATAATGAGAAGGGGATACACCAATTTAATGAGAGAGTGTAATAATAATTAGGCAGATAGCTTCTAAAAAACAAAAATAGGATATGCCTATCAACGATATGCAAACAATTAACGTTGATAGGCATATTTTGATTTATGATACTCTAAAAACTTTTACAAATACTTTTCCATCACTAACAAATGCATATAATTTTATATCAAATTGATTTGTATTTTTAAATTTTAAATCTAAATAATCATAAGCAACTGTTGCATCTTTTCCATCTTGAATATAAGCAACGTCCCTATCGTGCTCATGTCTTTCTGTTATTTTAAGTCCCTTTACTCCTAAAGCAGCATTATATACAGTAGTACTTACCTGACAGTTCCCACCACCAATAGCTTGAATAATTTTGTTGTCTTTTCCAAATGCGTCAGCAGGTTTGTATCCATCATCAGAACTAGGTTGACCAACTACTTTACAGAAAGAAAATTCTTTTCCAGCTTTCACCACTGTTTCATTAATGCGAGAACATGTGATTTTTATATTAGTTAGTCTGTTTTTATCATCTGATTTAATTGGCGTAGAAAATGAGTACAACTCAGTTTCAGCAGGGACCACTTTTGCTTTTGAATTTGTCTCATTTTCAATTTCCCCAGTAGTTCTAGTAGCGTTATATTGGCTATTAGATTGAGGTTGCTGATTAGAATTAGGTTCTGTATCTTTAAAAAACCAAAAATATAAAGCAAAGGCAAGAGCTGCCATGATAATAATAACAATTGTAATAATCCATCCTTTTTTCATTTTTTTACATTATCCTTTCTTAATTTTTTATATAGTTTTAACAATAATTTAAAAAATATGTAGAAAAATATAAAAAAATCAAAAAAAGTTACGAATATATTACAATACTGTTACAAAAATATTACATTTTATTTAAAAAATTGAAAAAGTAATAATAATGCAGTAAAATTATCTTGATACTACTTTTATAAAATAGTAGTATTAAGTAAAAAAATGTAGGAGCATACAAAATGAAAATGGACGCAAGCTATGAGGCTGTAGAGAGAGAGAGAGAGAGAGAGCTATATTTTAATAAAATAAGTATGTATGGGGGCGTAAAAGCCTTTGTTAGGGATGGATAAAATAAGTGACAGACTATTTATTGTAGAAAATAAGTAGGCTGTCATTTTTGTGTGCCAAACAATAAAGTATTTGAATTTTATAGTTCAATTGAGAGATTAATAAAAAGAACAAATGAAAGGAAAAAATGATGAGGGAGAAGGATAAAAATTTAAAAAAGCAAGGGTATATGAAAGAAGCATCTGGAATAACACTAATAGCATTGGTAGTAACAATTATAATTTTAATTATATTGGCCACCATTAGTGTTAATTTGATATTAGGAGATAAGGGGATAATTAATAGAAGCCAAAAGTCAAAGGAAGAATATGAAATATTGCAAGCGAAGGAAAAGTTAACAATAACATTAGGGGATGCACAAATTGAAAAAAGAATGAATAAAGAGTATAACCAAAATAAATTTTTAGATAAATTTATAGTAAAGCAATTACCAAATACAAAAATAATAGATGATATTGCAATTGTAGACGGATATGCATTTGAAATAGATAGAAGTGTACCTAAAATAGGAAAGTATGTAGGAACTATAGAAGACATTGTTCTTCCAGAAGTAAGCTTAAATGTAACAAATGCAGCTGATCAAAAATCAGCAGTAATAACAATAACAGCAAAAGAAGAAAGTAATGGAATTACGAAAATAGAAATAATAAAAGATGAAATTACGATTAAAGAATACTTATATGACCATGTAAAAGAACAGGTAACAGAAGATTATATCGTAAAACGAAATGGGACATACATCGTAAAGGTATATGGAAAATATAGTACAACAAGTGAAACAGAAGTAAGTGGTTTAATAGAGACTATAAAATATAGCCCAGATGGAAGTAAAGAGTATAAAAAAGAACATCAGGTAAAATTAACAGCAGATGAAACAATTGAAGAGATAAAGTCAATCAAATATCAATGGCTACAAACAGTAGAAGAGCCAGAAGAAACCACTTTTACTGAGAGTTGTGAAAATGGAGCAACAATTACGAAAAATGCAGTAACAGGAAAGTGGTATTTATGGACATTAGTAGAAACTGTGTCAGGAAGTAAAAGCATAGGAAGAAGTGAGGGATTTAATTTTGATAATGCAGGACCTGAAGCAGAGTTAACATCAGTGTCGATATCACAAACAACCTTTAAACTAACAGCAGTAGCGCATGACAATGAAGTAGGAATAGCAAAATACGAATTTTACGTAAATGACAATTTGGAAGAAACAATTACAACAGACCAAGAAATAGCGACATATGAAGTAAATGTAAAAGAAATGGGAGAGTACCAATGTCATGTTATTGTAACAGATGCCTTAGGAAATGCAACAAGAGCCGAATGTAATGAAGCAAGAACAAAAATGCATATTTGGGAGAAGTGGAGTGTTATAGCAACACAACGATATAAACAGACTTCATCTAGTAGTTCAAGAACTTATGCTTGTAATGCATATCTTCGGTTCATACAGTACGTATATGTTTAATGAACAAAGTGGTAGATTTTCTAGCCAAGGAACACCTTATTGTAGCAGTGCAACTAGTACAACTCATAGTGGCAAATATTTAGTAAGTGGAAGTGCTGTATGTAAATTTGGATCTCGTGATTGGTATCCTGGAAAGAATAACGTTAAATGGACATTTACAGTATATAGAGCAGTACTAGAAGAAAGTACAGAAACAAAAGGAGAAACAAAACACTTAGATGTTGTAAATGCTGACCCATCAGCATACCCAACTGATGGCAGTCAAGATGGATATTGGTATGTATATAAAGGGATAGAATAGTTACATATAGAAAAATAAAAATGACAACTTATTTAGAATAGAAATAATAGTTGTCATTTTTTGATGTCTAAAATGAAAAATTTTCAAAAAATTTCCTGTTTCACCAAAACTAACATGAAATATTAAATCAAAATTTTGACATAATAACTAATGAAAAACCAAAAAAGGAGGAATTTTTTATGAAAAAAACAATAAGTGTAATTGCAATATTAATTGCAATATTTGTAGTTTCATTTTCTATTAACAGTTATGCAGCAGCTTTAGATGCGGTAAATGTTACAACAACAAAAGAAAAACTACATCCAGGTGAAAACATAACAGCAAAAGTAGAATTTGGAAAGGATTTAGGTGCTTATACAGTTGATTTTGCTTATGATAATAACCTATTAGAATATGTATCAGCAGAAGGAGGAACAGCAGATGACAATGGAACAAGAGTAAGAGTTACATTCTATGATACTACAGGAGGAACTACTCCAAGAAACAATATGTCAGTTACGTTTAAAGCAAAAGATGTAGATGCATCAAACCCAACAGATTTAAGCATTACAGCAGAAGGTATGGCAAATGCTGACTCATCAGAAACTTATGATGATATTACAACACCAATTATTAAAAGTGTTGTAGTAGAGCCAGATTACAAAAATTATGAAATAAAATTAAACTATTCAGGAGATGTTATAAAAAATGAACAAAAAGATATGAAATTAGTTGTATCTTCAACATGGGGACAAAATTATGAACACACAAGAATTATTGCACAGGCAATGACTCCTAAAAATGGAACAGTAAAAATTTTAGGAACAGATAGCCAAAACTTAGAACATGACATTATTCAAAGTGGCTGGGGAGATGCCGATGGAGAACCAATTGGTGGTAAAAATGTAGTAAAAGAATTAAATGTAAGAGGAGTATTTACAGAGGTAGGAAAATATACAATTAAATTTGACTTAATAGATAGAGATGACTCAGATAAAGTAATTGCAACAAAAACAGTTGATGTTACTGTAAAAGAAAAAGAAACAACAAATACGCCAAGTACAAACAAACCAAGTACCAATAAACCTGAAACAGAAACAAAGCCAGATGTTCCAAGCAAAATGCCTCAAACAGGTAATACTGTTTATGTATATATGGTTCCAGCAATTTTAGGATTGTTAGCATCATATGCTGTATTAAAAAAGAGAAATTAATATATAGTCGTTCTGTAAAATAGAAAATTACAGAACGATTATATACATAGAATTAGAGGAAATAGGGATGGATAAAAAGCAAAGAAGGAATTTTAGAAGACAGGCAAAGCATAAAAAAGAAAAAAGTAAGATGGCAGTAATAAGATATATGATACTTTGGGCAATTGTTATGATTTTAGTATATATGGGATATGGGATTTACCAAGAAGGAAAAGTGAAAAACAAATCGTCAAAACAAGAGCATACAGATATGATACTATTAGAAAATGAAAATGTAATAAAAGAAGAAACTAAAGTAATAAAACCAACAGAACCAGTAGTAGAAAGATATTCTGGATATAAAGTAGATAGTAGATTAGAAGTGCCAAAGATTAAATTGAAAACCAATGTGCTAACAGAATATAGTACAGAAGGGTTAGAAAAATGCGCGTCTAAATATTATGGGCCGGAAGCCAATGGAATTGGAAACTATTGTATTGCAGGACACAATTATAATCAAAAGAATATGTTTAATCATTTAATTGACTTAAAAATAGGAGATAGCTTATTTTTAACCAATAATAAAAGTGGCATTGTAGAATATGAAATTTATGACATATATAAAGTAAAGCCACAAAATGTAGAGCCATTATCACAAAAAACAAACGGAAAACGAGAAGTTACACTAATCACTTGTGTTAATTATTCTAAAAACAGATTAGTGGTAAAGGCTGCAGAAAGGAAAGAATAATGACTAAAAAGAAAATTGTAATATATATGTTCATTTTATTAGCAATAGGGTTTGCTATATGGAGTTTATTTCCTAAAAAAGATGAAGCATCTAGCGAAAAAAAAGAGGGAATTGATAATTTTCCAGCAAGTTACCAACCGTATTTAAAAGAATTACAAAAACAATATCCAAACTGGAAATTTACAGCACTATATACAGGACTAGATTGGAAATATGTTATTGATAATGAAAACAAATTTGGAAAAAACTTGGTTCCTAAGTCATACTCAAAAGCGTGGAAAAATACAAAACCAGGAGAGTACAATGTAGAAGTAGATGCAGGTTGGGTGGATTGTTCTAGAAGGGCAATTGAATATACGATGGATCCGAGAAACTTTTTAAATTATGCTCGTATTTTTCAATTTGAAGGATTATCTTATGATGCTAAAACCAATAATAAAGATGGAATTGAAAAGATTTTGTATGGAACAGAGTTTTACAATAAAATTGTAAAGTATTTAACAAGTTCAGGGAATACGATTACAATGACAAAAAAATATTCAGACCTTATTTTAACAGCAGGTCAAACTTCAAAAGTAAGTAGTTATCATTTAGCTTCCAGAATTAAACAAGAAGTAGGACCCTTTTTATCTCATAGTTCTATTAGTGGAAATGTAGAAGGTTATAAAGGATTATATAATTTTTATAATATTGGAGCTACTAGTTCATCAGAGCCTATGGGAGCCATTAAAAATGGGCTTAGGTATGCCAAAGATGGAAAAGGAGCTAATCAACAGACAAAAGATAAATATCTAATTCCGTGGAACACAAAAGAAAAAGCCATTACAGGAGGGGGAATTTTTATAGGCTCTAGTTATATTCATGGCGGACAAGATACCATTTATTTACAAAAGTTTCACGTAACTAGTAATTCAGGAGGTAGCTTATTTTGGCACCAATACATGACAAATGTATTAGCTCCTTATAGTGAATCAAGAATTATTTATGATGGATATGCTAAAACAGGTCTATTGCAAGGAAGTATGTCCTTTATTATTCCAGTATATAACAACATGCCAAGTATTCCAGTGCAAAGCCCAGCGGTTGCAGATAGTGACTTTGTATCAGACAACACAAAAGTATATGCAAATGTTAGTAGTAGTTTAAATGTTAGGTCAGGTCCAAGTACTTCTTACGAAGTGTTAACTGATGTGGCAAAAAATGTGGAGATGACAAGAATCGCAAAAGGCAGACAATCTGGTGAATTATGGGATAGAGTAAAGCTTTCAAATGGAATAATAGGATATGTATTTCAAAATTATGTAAAAGAAGTTCCTAAAAAGCAAATAGAAAAAATAAATGTAAGTATTGATAATAATACAATTCAAAAAGGAGAAACCAAGAAATTAACAGTAGAGATATTACCAAAAGAGGCAGCAGGAAATGCAATTATATTTACTTCTAGTAATAGTAATATTGCAAGAGTGGATAGTAGTGGTAATATTTTAGGAATTCGTTCAGGAAAAGCAACTATTACAGTAAAAGCAAAGCAAAATAATGTATCAAATACAATAGAAGTGCAGGTACATTCTCCAGTAACAGATATGACATTAAATACACAAGACTTTATGTTACAAGTAGGAGATAAATTTAAATTGCAACCTGTTATTCTTCCTGATGATGCAAGTAATAAAAATGTCACATTTTATTCAGAAAATGAGCAGATAGCACAAATAGATACACAAGGTAATATTATTGCAATAGCAGAAGGAAAAGTAGTAATAGGAGCTACATCAGAAGATAATAAAATAGAAAAGAAAGTAGAGTTAACAGTTGTAGAAAAGATAGATGAAACTAAATTATCTTTTGATGCATCGTTAAAGGTAGTAGCAAATGAAATAATTGGATGGAACGAAAATGAAATGGCAGTAGAAAAGATAAAAGAAAAGATTAATACGGAATATACTATTGAAATATATGATAGTAAAGGAAATTTATTAGAAAATGGGAAAGAAGCGGGTACTGGTTCAAAAATCAGAATATTAGAAAATGACAATATAATAATGGAATATATTATTATTCTTTATGGAGATGTTAACGGAGATGGTAAAATAAATAGTGTGGACTTATTAGTATTACAAAGACATATATTAGAAATAGAAAAATTAACGTGTGCTTTTTTGAAGGCAGGAAATATTAGAAAAGATGGAAAAAATCCAACGTCATTAGATTCTTTACTAATTCAAAGACATGTACTGGAATTGCAAAGTATTAATCAACGTGACTAGAAAATAGAAAGGAGAACAATTTTGAGTAGAAATATTAAAAGAGTGATTATGATTACAATATATTTTATTTGTTTCATATTTCTAACAATTCCTCAAGTGTTTGCACAAATAAATCATATAAACGTTATTCCTTCAAAAGAAAAAATAGAAAAAGGCGAAGAAATAGAATTAAGTGTACAAATAGAAAATACAGAAATTGCCTCGATGACATTACAAATTTATTTTGATATGACTAAATTAGACTATGTTGATAAAAAAACAGAAAATAGTCATTTATCGAATAACAGAATTCTATATACTTGGACAGATAGTTTAGGAGGAAAAGGGAAAAGAGAAACAAGCAAAGTTCAAACATTTTTATTTAAAGGATTAGAAGATGGAATGGCAAGCATTGTTATAACGGGAGAATTTTATGATAAAGAAGGAAATAATGTGGAACTAGAAGATGGAATAGCAAGTATACAAATAGGAAGTGAAAATAAGGTAGAAGAGAATATAGATAATACGAACAATTCAGATAACTTCGAAGAAAATACAGAACCCAATAATGCAAATTTAAGAGTAATGAGATTAAATGAAGAAGGAATTAGTCCTGTTTTTCAAAGAAATATTACTGACTATTATTTTATTGCAAAAGACACATTGGAATCTTTAGAAGTAACTGCAATCCCAGAAAATAAAAATGCAAAAGTAAGTATAACAGGAAATAGAAATTTAAAGCAAGGTGAGAATACAATACAAATAAAAGTAGAATCAGAAGACAAAACAAATACGAAAGTTTATACGATTCATGTTACCAAAACAAGTAATCCTGAGCTTGCTAATAGCAACTTAGAAACTTTAGCAGTAAGAGAGGGAAGCTTGTATCCACCTTTTGATGCAAGTATTACCAAATATTATTTGGAAGTAGCAAATGATGTAAAGAATATAGAAGTACTAGCAATACCACAAGAAATGGAAGCAAAAGTAGAAGTGCAAAAAACGAATGAATTGCAAATAGGAAGGAATAAAGTTGGTGTAATTGTTACAGCGGAAAATGGTAGTACTCGTAAGCAATATGTAATAGATGTATACAGAAGAAGCGAGCAAGAAGATGTAAAAGCAAAAGAAGAGCAAGAAAAAGGGACAGAACAATTAATGGCTATTTTGCAAAATGAAGGAAAAGAAGAAGACAAAAGGAAAGAGATAGAAACAAAAGCAAATAAACAAAATGAAGAAGATAAGAAAAAAGAAAATACGAATAACTTAATAACGTTTGGACTTTTAGGAATAATAATTGTTGGATTTGTAATAGGAGTTATTGTGGCAAGAAAGAGAAAAAATAAAGAAAAAAATTAAGGCATAAACTATTAGAGTAACCGTATCTATTGTTTCAGATGCGCACTTTATATTCAATAATTTCTAAAGCATTGAAATAGGAAGAAAAGTGTGGTACAATTGAAAAAGATAGGCTTTTATAAAACTACAACATAATTAGGAGGTAGTAACATGCCAAACGCAAAAGAACGAATTCGGATTCAGACGTACGTAAATATGGCGTATTCTGGAATGCTAAAGGAAGGAGAGCCAGTGGATGGGGCATGTAAGAAAGTAGAAGTTCCAACATTGGAGGAGCTTTACAAAAAAGCGATAGATTCACTTATCTATCATGGATTTGAGGTAAAAGAGGCGTCTACGCCAGAGGCCAACATTGTTGTTCGTGTTTATCGGGATATAGAGATAAATCTTGAAAACCAGATGTATTGGGCTTATGGAATTGAGGTGTTTTGGAAAGCATTTTTTGGAATGCGGTCAACCGCAACAGGAGATCCAATCCAATTTACAATACAGCAAGTTAAAGTTCCCTTGAAACAAGATGGATTTACTACGACGCAGACCAAAAACATGAAAGATTATTATTTGAAAATAAGCTAAAAAGTTTTATAAAAAGAGCATGAGTTTTACAAATTCATGCTCTTTTTATGTTGACAAGTAAATACAAATGCGATAAAAGTTAAAAGCAATATTGACAAAAATATAGTGCTTGTATAGAATTAGCTTAGATGTTTGAATGAAGTAGATGCAATCAACTAAAAAGAGATCACATAGCCAAAAGTGGTATGTTTTTTGCATGCATAAAAACGAGAGAAAAGGGAAAAGTAAGAAACAAAAGAATGGAGGAACGAAATGAAAAACTTAAGGAAAAGTAAAAACGGAATCACATTAGTAGCATTAGTCGTAACAATAGTTGTATTAATTATATTAGCAACGATAAGTGTAGGTGCGTTGTTTGGAGAAAAAGGAATCATCAAACAAGCGCAAGAAGCAAAAGAGCTACATGAAAATGGAAGAAATGAAGAAGAGAAGTCATTAGAAGATTTAATGAGTGAATATAATAAAGTAAAAGATGAGCTAGGAAGTAGCAATGGAGGAACAACCGAGTTGCCAGATATAACACCAACCACACCAGCAGGAATGCAAGTTAAGAAGCCTAGCACATGGACAAGCGAGAAAATAATAGCGATAGCAGATGGAAAAGGTGGACTAGTGCCACTACCAAATGGATATCATTACGTTGGAGGAGATATTGACACTGGATTAGTTATCTCAGATAAAGTAGGAGACACAATGGAGGCATCTGGGATAAATATGCGGAAGCCAATTTGTATGGATACCAGTACCAAATGAGGCAACATTGACCAGAACTAATTTTGATAGCAATGGACAGCCAACTACTGGATTAAGTACAAGTTTTACAGAACCATATGCAAGTGGATACCCTGGAGAAGATACCGAGTACAATACTATGAAAAGACAGGTGTTAAAGTATGGAGGTTTCTTCATAGGAAGATTTGAGGCTGGTGTGAATAGTACTACACTACGTACTACAACTACAACTGCGCAGCCAGTAGTAAGTAAAAGAGGAGTAGCACCATACAATTATGTACCATGGGGAAAAACAATGAGCGATGTTACTTCAGATGTAACAAGTGCAGACAATAGTAATATAACAACAGCAACAAAAGGAGCAGTATATTTAGCAAAAAATATGTACACCCATCCAGATAGTGTAGAAAGTACTTTATGTTATAGTAGCCAATGGGATGCAATGTGTAGATATATAGGAGACAGTAACAGAACTACATCAACAAAATTTGCCCCAGAATTAACAGGAAGTGTAAGTACAGATGTATCAAAAAATATTTATGACTTAGCTGGAAACTGTAGGGAATGGACAATGGAAGCCGGCTACAGCACCCATCGAGCTAGGCGCGGGGGCGATTGCTGCAATGTTTATCCAGTGTCTGGTCGTGACAACAACCTTCCCTACAACACATACTCCTTCAGCTGTTTCAGGTGCTCACTGTACGTCCAGTAAAATTTTGGGAATGCCTTTTAGCATGAACAAAATTCATAACTAGATAAAGATTTAGGAGATTTATTCATAGTGATAAATCTTCTAGTTTTTTTCTAGTCGATTTAAGCTAATATCATATAGCAGGGGAAGGTCCTGCCTAGTAAAGTCTAACCAGCAGCTAGTATCTAGTATTGGCTTCAGAGTAGTAATATGAGAAGTAAGTGTAGACAAGAGAACATTCGAGCCGTAATGCGAAAGCGTGAAACTGTAGAGCTCCGAAATGCCTGAAATATTAGACCGAATAAGAACTGTCATCAAGCGATAGCATACTTGAATAGAATGACACAAGCAAATCCAGTAAATTATGTAGTTGACTTAGATATCAAAGGATATTTTGATAATATATCACATGAATGGCTAATAAAGTTTCTAGAGCACAGAATAAATGATAGAGTATATATAAGATATATAAAGAGGTTTTTGAAAAGTGGTATATTAGAACAAGGAAAACTATTAAAATCAGATAAAGGAACACCACAAGGAGGAATAATATCGCCAGTATTAGGAAATATATATTTACACTTTGTTGCTAGACGAATGGTTTGAAAAGAGAGTAAAAGAAGAAACAAAAGGGTATGCGGGAATAGTAAGATATGCGGACGATAGCGTAGCATGCTTTCAGTATAAAGCAGACAATACAAAAAGTATAAGACAGTTTTATAATATAGTAGCAAAGACGTTATATAGAACATTAAATAGGAGAAGTGAGAAGAATAAATATAGCCACAGAAAATATTATGAAAAGATACAAAAGCAAATAGTACGACCTAGAATATATGTAGATATAGTGAAAATGAGTATGATGTTATGAGAAAAAGTGATATATAAAGAGCCGTGTGCGTTAGTAGCGCAAGCACGGTTCTGTGAGGGTAGTAAGCAGTGATGCTTATTTTCTACTCGACTTATATTCAGTAATCCTGACAACTAATAGTGAACAATCACAGAAGTAGAAAAATAAAAATTAAGTAAAGAAGCTTCAAATGAATTATAAGAACTATAAATTTTGGGGACTTAAGCAGTTAGTGACGAAGCTACAAACAACTTACCATAAAAACTATACTGTGTATTGCAACTATAGCACAATTATGCTATAATATATATGATATACACTTTATAAAACTACAACATAATTAGGAGGTAGTACGATGTTTAGCAAAAAAC
>CATKGX010000084.1 GCA_949747775.1 uncultured Clostridia bacterium
CATGTATTAGGCTTCTTTACTTGCGTTCCAGCTGGTGTAGTTGGGGTTATGTCTGGTAACTCTGTTGTTTCTCCTCCGTTACCACTTGCTAGTTCATCTTTTACTTTATTATACTCACTCATCAAGTCATCTAATGACTTCTCTTCTTCATTTCTTCCATTTTCATGTGCTTCTTTGGCTTCTTTTGCTTGTTTGATGATTCCTTTTTCTCCAAACAACGCACCTACACTTATCGTTGCTAATATAATTAGTACAACGATTGTTACGACTAATGCTACTAATGTGATTCCGTTTATTTCTCTGTGCTACTCTTTTTTGTTTCTTATACATCTTTTTGCTCCTTTCTTTCGTTTATTTTTCATTTATTTTCTTATGCTTATTTTTTACTTTTTTCTCTTTTTTATTCACATTTCGCTTTTTCTGCTACTTTCAATTAAGCCATCATACTACTTTACTTTTTTAGAATAACACCTATATTATTTTAAATGTACTATGACTTATTTAAACTCACAATCACTTTATGTGTACCAGTGATTACTAGTAGCATACCTTTATTTTACTTATTCATAATCCATTTGTCAACACTTGCTTCTTCCTACTTCTGTTATTTCTTTCATTTGCTATTTCATTGATTTATCAAGCTTTTTGCTGCATAGCACGCAATTTATCCTTTTTTGTTTTGTTTACATAACTTTCATGTAATATATTTAGTTCAAACAGACTACGATTTTTAGAACTCAAATATCTTATAGGAGAATTGATAATGTATATAAACTTAATAAAACAATTGAATTTCTCTGAAATAAATAAAATCAATGATTGTTAATATATTACCTACTGGAGATTTCCAATTGCCTAATGATGAAGATACTGAAAGATAACTTAATATGGGGAGTAAATAAGGGAGTAAATTCAAAAAAGTAGCAGAAATTTATAGTAATCTATAGAGATTTTCAGAAAACAAAAAGTGCTGAAACTTTTTAGTTTCAACACTTTCATTGGTCGAGGTGACAGGGATCGAACCTGCGACCTCATGGTCCCAAACCACGCGCGCTACCAACTGCGCTACACCTCGATGAATTGTATGTAATTTGAACTGCTTATATATAATAGCATATTTTTTTATGATTTGCAAGTTTTTTTTGCATTTTCTATTGAATATTTTTTGAAAACCAAGTATAATAGTAGTTGTAATATCGCAACTGTAGCTTAGCTGGATAGAGCGTTCGGCTACGAACCGGAAGGTCGGGGGTTCGAATCCCTCCAGTTGCACCATACATTTAGAGACAAGCGAATTTTAGATTATTGCTTGTCTCTTTTATTTTTACCATTCCCGACTTTTTCCCGACTTAGTATTTTAATAAATTACTCCCATATTACGTATCGGTAGCATTGTTGTCGCTTTTCTACACCACACTCTTATCTACATAACTTCTTAATAATTTTAAAATTATTGTAAAAACTTACAAAATATTGTACAATTATCAATATAAACAGTAACAATGGAGGTAAAATATGAAGATAGAAGATATTAATTTAAAAAATGTTAAAGTAGTTATTTTTGATTTTGATGATACATTAGCAGTACACAAAGATAAAGATTTTTGTAAACATCGTAGCGAAAGTGAAGATAAATATTTAGGTTATTATTTAAATGCTTATCTAAAACCAAATACTTTTTATGAAGATATTGAAACGTGTATAAAATCAGAAGCATTATATAATTTTATTCTTGATTTAAGAAATAAAGGTATTAAAATGTATTGCTTATCAGGAATGAAGTTTTCATTTCATTTAAAAGCAAAACAAGCCTTTATTAATAAATATTATGGTGATGATATTGAAGTTATATCTACAGCTTCCCAAGAATTAAAGGTTGATGGTGTAAAAATAATTCAAAAACTTAATGATTGTAAATTAGAAGAAATATTATTTATAGACGATAGGCAAGATGTTATTGATATTTTAAGGAATAACGGAATAAATTCAATTCTTGTAAATACTATAGAAAGTTAGATTGCAACTATATAATACAATTCGTTAAAATACAAGCGAACGAAACAGATCTTTTGAAAAGCCTTGTACTTTACATAAAATTGTGGTAAAATAATTTAGATATGACTGTCTAGAATTAGTAATGGTCAGTATACTAATTCAATCCAACAAAAATAATTATTTTAAGGAGGCATTTTCTATGAGTCGGACATATGCTGGTTATCTTTTTAGATGTAAAGTGTGTGGGAAGATACATTTAATGGATTCTGGCAAACCACATGATGGAATTCGTTTGCCTTGTGTTGACAACAAGTATGCTGTAAGAACATACAATGAATGTGATTTTAACTTTTGGCATGGTATATATTGGGATGTATTTGACTGCCTTGTTCAGGAAGTAAATTATTAAATACTGACCAAATTGCCCTTTTTAGTGTATATACTAAAAAGGGCAATTTTATATGAAATAGAAATAGTTTCATTTCTTTTGTATTTCCCGACTTAATCTTTGATATTTCTTCCTTGCTCTCTTAAAAGTTGTAACTCTTTTTCTGCATATACTTTTGCTTCTGCAATTTGTAAAACCATGTTCCTTGGATATATTTTAAATGCTTCTTTCATTTTTATCTCAAAATTTTGTAAATTTAATTCTTGTTTAAAGCTTGCACTTAGCATTTTTTCTAATGTAATTTGTGCATAACTAATAGCTTCTTTTTGGTTCATAGTGTATCCCCCTAATATGTTCTTTTTTATAATACAATTCTTGTTGCCTATTGATAAAATGTATTATTTGTTTTGATTAATATTGATTCATTGGTTAAATTATACTATTATTCTTTTTTATTGTCTATTTTATTTTCATCTTTCCTTTTATAATAGAAAAATCATAAACTCGTTTATTACTACAGTATAAAGCATTTTTTAATATCTATCTACTTTAACAAGTGATGAAATTTTAACTTATTAAGGTATGTTATGTTTTTTTAAAAGCATATAAAATATATCCATAGAAAGAAGTACTGACTATGGGGGAAGGTATGGCATTAGATAAAATTATAATTGGGGCTAGAATACGAGAAATTAGAGAAGTGATTTTTGGAGAAACTAGAAAAATCTTTGCACAAAGATGTGATTTAAATGAACGATATATTGGACAAGTAGAAAGAGGAGAATTTTTACCTAGTCTAAAATCATTAAATCAAATTGTTTCTTCAACTGGAATCGATATTAATTATATTTTGTATGGTAAGGGCGAGAATAAAAAACTTAATATTATTGAGAATTTGCATAATATTATTGATATTAGTGATAAAGACGAATTGAAAATGTATTATAAATGTATTTGTACAATAAAAAGCTATGTAAGTAAGAATACTAAAGAATAGATAATTGTAAGTACTTTTGTATATAATAAATTGATTTTTTATGGATGTTTTGAATTTCTTGAACATTAATTTGTTGATTTGGCAAAACATCTTTTATGATTTGCTTTATTATACTATTAGAAAGACCCCAAAAGTTTAAGTAAGCTATTTTAAAAATCGTTTCTATGTATTCGTTACTTACTTGTTTAAAACATTCTTGTATGATTTGATTTTTTATTTGATTAAATACTTTTTTTCCATGCTTTTTCATAAAAAGCTCATTAAAATTCATATCTAAAAAGTCCATTGAACCTTTTCCTTTCAAGTTATTTATGATTATCTTTTTAATTTATAGGAGATATGATAAAGATAAAATTAATTTTATAGGTGAATTCTTGCATTTTAAATTTATGTCTCATTTAAGAAATCTATAACATTATCTATTGTCTTCTTTGATTTATGTTTATTATTATAACATAGAAAAGATTTATGTTTCAATTAAATATATTTGATATAATCGTATATATTTTATTATCTCCTTAAGGAGTTCATATATAGTTCCTAAATATTATAATTAATATCAAAGGAGGATCTATATGCAAGAGACTTACAAATTAGTTGGAATTTTAGATTTATTTGGAGTTGTCCCTAATTTCGTATACCCAGTATTTGAAAAGGACAGCCAATACTATTTTTTAGTATATGATGAAAATGCTAAAAAAATAGGGAGATTTGAACCTGTAAAAAGCTCTTGTATTAGTAGAATTGTTTATTTAAGCAATTTAAAAACGAATATGTTCCAGCAAACAGATTTCTCTAAAAATTCTGAGCCAATTTTTGTTTTCCAGCTTTCCGAAAATGAAGTCTTTATAGCTCCTATATCAGAGGCTGCCAATTTTTTTGAAACATTTAAGACAGAGAATTCAATTCTGAAAAAGAAAATAGTTGATTTCTTAGATACTGTTGGAATAGAATAATTAAAATAAAACAGAGTGACCAATTTTGACTATTATTGGTCACTCTGTTTTGTTTTAATTATTTCCTTTTATCTTCGTAAAGTCTTTTAAATCTGGTAAAGCTATTTCTTTGTCTGTAACGCAGTTCGTCTGAATTGTATACGTCGTTATTTCAGAAAGTTCTCCATCTTTGTAAGTTTCTTGTTTTAAAATATGTCCTCTTTCTTCATCTATCCATATTTTATAACTAAGTCTAGTCCATACTCCTGCAGTTCCCTGCATTTCCGCATCTTCATAATATAGTACTACACATTTTATATTATTGTACTTTTCTTTTCCTATATATTTAAATTTTTCATTGTTAACATATCTCCACCAATTATTATCTCCATATAGAATTTTTTGTTCTGTTTTCCATTCTGAATAAACTCTCTCGTTCTCTGTTCTGTCTTCAAATATCTGGACATCATTTACCTCCCAACGTGTTATGTTTTCACTAATGATATCTTCTCTACGCGATTTTTCTTTTTGAAATATTTTTATGTGATATTTTTCTTTTGTTTGTATATCTTCACTTTGTATTTCAATGATATAATTGTAACATTGCATACTTTTCTCTGAGAGCTTTTTAATATATTTTACAGTATATTTGCTTTTTAACATTAAATAATACCCTAATGCAAGAATCAATATAATATTAATAACGACCACCATGTTGATAATCATTTGTAGTTTCTTATCTTTCATCTATTCCGCCTCCCTCTCTCTGATTTATTACTGATGACTCTTTCTATTTATTAATTTTGTTTTATTTCTTTAAAACCTTCTATATTCGGTAAATCTATTTCCTTATCTGTTACACAATTGAACTGAATATTATATTTAGTTACTTCAATAAGTTTTCCTTCACTATACTGCTCTTCCTTTAAAACACTTCCTGTTTCTTCATCTACCCAAATTTTATAACTCACCCTTATATTTTCGCCTGAATGATATTCGGTATTTGCATCTTCATAATATAGTATTATACAATTTGAATGATTGTAGTTCTCACTTCCTATATATTTAAAGTTCTCATTATTTATATATTTCCACCAGTCGACATCATTATATAAGATGTCTTGACACATTCCATAAAATGAATAAGTTTTAATATGGTTATTTCTATCTTCGTGTAGACGAAGTTCATTAGCATACCAATTTGTTATGTTTTGACTGATTAATTCTTCCCTTCGTTCATTTTCTCTTTGAAAAACTTTTTGACGTTCCACTTCTTTTGTTAGCATATCTTCTTTTTCTATTTCTATCATATAGTTATAATATTTCATACTTTTCTTTGCAATTGATTCTATGTATCTTACATTATATTTGCTTTTTACTATTAAATGGTATCCTAATATTATAATAACGATAATGTTAATTACTGTCACTATATTAATGACCATTTGTATCTTTTTATCTTTCTTCATAACTACTCCTTTTAAAATAACACACTATATACTTTATTTAGTGGAACGCAGCCAAAGCTCCTACTGTCTGCTGATTCTGTTCTGTTGTCTCCCATTACATAGACTGTGTTTTCTGGGACTATTAAGTCTATGTACATATACTCCATTCCATATTCTGTTATGTTTGTATAGTTTCCATCAACATAGCCCTCATCTTGTTTTATTCCATTAATGTATAGTTCTTCGTCTTCGGTTATTTGTATATGGTCTCCAGCTATACCGATAACTCTTTTTAGCCATCTTGTTCTGAATGGGTTTAAGTTTATTTTATTACTATAATGTGCTACTACATTGTTTTCGTCATATTCCTCACTTGAAATGTAAAATAAGCTTGGTTCCTCTATTATTACTATATCTCCTCGTTTGATACTTTCCTTATTGATAATCGCCTTCCACCTATTGGTTAAGATAATTTCATTCGGTCCAATAGTTGGATACATTGACATTCCTTTTGTGATACATGGATAAACAGCAAAACTAATTACTAGTAAGTAGATTCCTATTAATATAAAAACGTATATTAATGTTTTTAATATTACCTTCTTCATTTCTATCTCTCCTCTATCATTCTTCTAATCGTTTCATATAAGTATGGTTTAAATTCTTCTATAGGAAGTGGTTGTTTTTCTAAGATAGCATTAAAACAAGTTGAGCTAACAAGTTCGATAATCATATATAATGTTACTTCTGGATTTTTTAATGTTAGGTAATTTTCTTTTATTCCCTTTAGAAATAGTTGATATACATTTTCTTCGTTTTTTTCACTTTCTTCCTCTTCTTTTCATTATTGCACATTTCTATACGATTGGTCAATCTTCGAACAAAATTATCTTTGCCCTGTATCGTTCGTTTTGTTTTACTTATTTTTATTAATTCTTAATATTTTACAAAATCCTAGTATACGTGTTGCCATTAGTCATTATGGTGGTATAATGTTCTTTTTGACCAACAGTCAGTTGTTATTTAGGAAGATATGGAAACAAAGGATATTTTACAATTAGAAGAAAAAGTAAAGCAAATTGAAAATGTAGGAATCCACAAATTGTAAGAATTATGAAACAATTATCAACATTTTATCATGTCAAATGGGGAAAATAATGGAGATGTTAAATTTATTATGCGAATGGACAGTATTAAAAAAGAAATAGATGCTAGACAAGAAGTTATTTTAAATGATACAATAAACAAAAATAAAGAGAATTAGGAGGATAAAGTAATGAATTATTTGGAGAAATTATTTAAAAAATCTGGCTGGATTTCAATTGTAGAATCAATTATTTTCGCAATCCTTGGTATTATTTTAATTTGGAAACCTGAAGGAACTGTAAAAACAATTTCCTATTTATTAGGAATGATTTTTATTGTTATTGGTATTTTTAAAGTAGTTCATTATCTAACAGCAAAGGAAAAATACAATTTTTATAACTATGATTTAGTATATGGTCTTATGGCAATTGTAATTGGTATTGTTACAATTGTTTGTAGCAATACCATTGGTTCTATTTTTAGAATTATAATTGGTATCTGGATTACTTACAGCTCTTTTGTTAGATTGAATTTATCTTTAGAACTTAAAAAGATTCAATCAAGCGTATGGATTTCAGGTTTAGTATTATCTATTATCATGCTAATTTGTGGGCTATATGTTATCATGAATTCAGGAGCTGTTGTTGTAACAATTGGTATTATTATGACAATTTCTTCTATCATTGATTTAATAGAAAATATTATATTTATGAAAAATGTAAAAGAGCTTTTTTAGATATATATTATTCACATGACTCACAAGCAAGTATTTTTAATTTGCATAACCTTAAAATAGAAGTATCAAACATGATACTCCTATTTTTTTATAATTTTTTCTTCCTTTTTGCTTACTTTTATTTGTTTAATCGTTTCTTTACTTCTTACCTGATGTACTTCTTCATATTGTGTTATGTGCTTTCTTATTTCTTGCATATCTATAACTCCTTCCTACTATTTTTTGTATTATACTGATACTTCAAAGTCTATTGCAACACCCGTTTTCGACAAAAAATATCTGCATCATTTGCAAATACTATGTTTCTATTGTTTGATATTTTTGAAACATACTATTTCCTTTTATTTTATCCCTTAGTTTATGCCAATTCATACCGACTAATATATTGCATACTTTGACTATTAAGACAATTATTTTCTTTAGCATATCTATTCCATTCATCAATAGAGGGAAATTCTTCTAAACTAGTTATATATTTTAAATGTTCATATGATTTATTATACATTCCATCTATTAAGCTTTCTTTTTGGTAATACTTACCTTTCTTTCGGTTTCGATTATTTTTATAATACTTATTCGCTAAAGCATTTATCTTTCTTGATATTTCTATTGTTTCATTTGAATTTAATCCTACTGTTTGTATAGCTTTATGTAGCTGTTTTCTTAGTTTCTCTATTTCTCTGTTAACATTTTTTTCTCGACCAGTTGGACAAATTTTTTCTTTTAGCTCTTCCCAATTATTTACGTTTATATGCGTTTGCATGGTAATAGAACTATAGTATCCATTTTCTTGCGCATACTGATTCCATTGACTACTCGTAATTTCTTCGTTTTCTTTTATTTGTATTTCTAATTCTTCTACTGACTTTCTTAATTGTTCCATCTTTTGTAACTCCCTTTTTATTTTGTATCATATGTTAATTTTTTTCTCTTAACAATGAAGTATATCGCCTTAAAATACGAACACATATAAAATAAGAGTATCAAATACGATACTCTTATTTCGTTCTAGCAATTACTTATTCATCCAAAATTTTAGCAGCTTCTATCATGTAGGCTTTTTTGTATTCTTCATCAAATTCTCGGTACATGAACTGCAAATATTGTTTTTTAATAGTCTCTGTTGACAGATTGCCTACTTGATAGGCAATTATATCATAATCCCC
>CATKGX010000085.1 GCA_949747775.1 uncultured Clostridia bacterium
ATAGGTAGGTAAGAAGAATATAATAAAAAGGAAAAGGAGAGAAAATATGGAGCAAACGAAAGAAAAACTTAGATTTAAGCAACAGTCAGGAATAACATTAATAGCACTTGTGGTAACAATAGTAATATTGATTATCTTGGCTACAATAAGTGTGAATGTTATAATGAATGGTGGGTTAATTAATAAAACATCTAGTGGAAAACAGATGCATGAGTTAGAAAGAGAAAAGGAAAGATTAGAGATCGTAAAAGGTGATGTAGTAAGTAATATAAATCATGTAGGAAAGGTAACAGTTGATACTTATGTAGAAGAGTTAATTAATCAAGGAATAACAGACGAAAGCGAAGTAACCAATAATGAAGACGGAAGTAAGACAGTTATAACAGATACAGGATATAGTGTGCTAATAGAGCCAGTTGGAGAAAATGATGTAAAAATAACAATAGAAGGAAAAGTAGGGGAACTACCACCACGAATAAAACATGTAGAACTAACAAGAGAAGAAGAAACAAAATTAGTAATTAAAGTTGAGGCAGTACGAACTGAAGGGGCAGTTTATAAATATTATTATAAAACGACAACAGGTGATTACGGAGAAGCAGTATATAGTGGACCAAATGCAAGTTATACAATTGAAGGGATATTACCAGATGAAGTATACACAGTAAAAGTAGAGGTAAGTAATGAAAATGGTTCAGCAATTGAAATAGTTTCAGAGCCATTAGTTGCAAGTAAATTAAAGCGGAGGCACATATGTATGGTATGAAGATGCAAATGGAGTAAAAAGGAAATGTGCTGTTTTAAATGGTATAGATGAAGGGGACAAAATAGAACTTGTGACGGTAGAACCAGTAGAAACATTAACATTAGGAGCACCAACAAGTGATAAAGCTGGAGCAAGTATAGGTAGTAAACATTTTTTGGAATTACAAGATATATTAGGAAACGTGGCAGATAATATCGTAAATAATTCTTTAAGTAATGAGGCTAGAACTCTTTTTGGACAATATAATAAATCTATTAAATCAGTTGCTTATTCAGGATGGCAAACGAATGCTAGAAATTATATAAAATTCGACTGGGATAGATTAATAGCGTTGAAATTAAATCGGAATTTTGGGATCAGAAGGAACATGGTGTCCTTTAAAAACTTCAAATACTAGAAAAGTTCACGATGGTGCTGCTACAGGTAGAGATTATTACCTTCTTTGGGTTTCACAACCTGAGGGATGTAATGTAGCGAATGTTCTTGTTTATAGGTATACACCAGCTGTTTATTCAAATGAAACAGATTATTATGCTGGTGCTAATGCCACGAAGTCGGTTTTTGTGGTACTTGACTTAAAGCCAGAGCTTAGTGTGAAAAATGGAGATGGGTCAGAGGAGCATCCTTATGAATTAGTAAAAAATATAAGTGAATAATAGAAAATGTGTCATGTTAGGGAAGTCCCTAATATGACATTTTTTCTATTATAGGGACAGAAGGAGATGAGATTTAGTTCTGAAAAAAGTTGACATAACTACAAAAATAAGATATACTATTGTAAGTTCAAATTATATATTCAAAATTTAATGTTTTATGGAGGTAAACTTTATGTCAGAGCAGATAACACAGCAGGTAGGAAGTGCCCTTGCGGAGGTAGCAGCAGTAGATAACACAGCAGTAAATGTGCCACCTCTTAACCATGAGGCTGCTCTTAGCTGTTATACTGATGCGGAACGGGCAGAGATTATAGCCCTTTCTGATGCTATTGATGTAAGGAAGATTGGAAATGTGATGAACTATGGTAATTCTGTGCTGAAGAAGACCTTTGACAGTTGTGGAGAGTTCTTGAAAAGTGAAAAGGGGTCTAGTGCAGACCAAGCGGTTATAGCGGAGGTAATTGAACTTTCGAAACAGGCTTCTGAAAGCTACGATGATTTCAATTTAGTTTTGCAAGAACCAGGATTTTTCCAGAGAATACTACTTAAGCTTACTACGGCGAAAAAAAATCCACGGACTCAGAAAATTCAGAATAGTGCGATAACAAGTTATAAACTGTTATCTGAATTGCAGTCTTCTTGCGATTCATGGTTGGATATGCTAAAAAATGCTTATGGAGAAATTGAATGTTCTGCTATAAATGATGCTGGAACTTTGAGACTGCTTGAGAAATACATCATTGCAGGAAAAATGGCAGAAAGCCGTGTGGAAGGTGAACTGGCACAAGTTCAGGAGAAATATCAGGAAACTGGGCTTCAGCAGTACTCTCAGGATTATAACGCACTAAACGAAGGGTACAAAATATTCCAGATTACCATGGCAAACCTTGAAAAATCACGAGTAATGTATCACCTTAGCATTGGGCAGCTAGCTTTGATTAAGAAGAGCAATACGAATGTTCAAATTTCGATTCATACGCAAATGGATAATAGTATGGCTCTGATAGGACAGCAACTTAGGAACGCTGTATTGAATGCAAAAACAAGGGAAGTTCTTGAGGGACAAAAGGCCATTACAAGGCTAAACGATGAGCTTATCAAGGACGTTTCTAGGAAAATTGGTACAACAGCAGAAGAAACAGAAAGAATTATTTATGCAGGTTTCTACAATGTAGAAGCTGCTAAAGAAGCTGTAACAACTGTTATTAACAGTTGTCAAGAAATTCAAAGGACAGCAAGTGAAATGCTTCCCAAAATGAAGGGTGAAATGGCAGAGATTGACCAGCTTTTGAAAGAGCTGGAGCCATGTATTAACGAAGTAGAAACATTAAAATTAGGAGGTGGTAATACTCCAACTGGAGTTGCACCCACTACACCAAGTACATCAGGTACTTTGACGTTCTAATATAGAATAAAAAGCAGAAAGAGCGAATTTTAACCTAATTCGCCCTTTCTGTTTTTTTAGATGTAAGAAAATAGTAAAATGAGAAAATAATAATATAAAACGGCGTAGGACTTATCCTACCCAAATTCTTCCAAAGCATTACAAAATGCTTATATATTTCATGCAATAATTTATGTAACCAAAAACACACGAATCCCTTGAAAATTATGTAAAGTTATGGTATAATAAGACCGTTATTTTACAAAAAAATAATATTGAGAGGAGAAAGAGAATCTATGATTATAAGTTCTCAAGGATTTGGTCATTTTACCCAAGGACTAAACAATCAAGATTTCGCCCTGGAGAGCCCACGGATGCTACTTGTTTTAGACGGTTGCAGCGGAGCAAAATATTCAGAGATAGGAACAAGATTGTTTGCTCAGCTTTTCTCAAGGAAGGAGGAATGGGATAGCGTAGAAAAATTTGAGGATAACGTTAAAAGCGTTTTTGATGAAATTGTTGCAATGATGGAAAGATATTATCCTGTACGTAAAGAACTCGAAGAAGAATTCATTATGGAAAACTTACTTTTTACAATAATTGCCTGTTTTAAAACAGAATCACAATATATTGTAAAATTATTCGGAGATGGCTATGTGATTACACAAAATAGTCGGAACAATATAAGCTATATTAAATTTTCATATGGCAAATGTCCACCGTATTTTGCCTACAAATATTGTAAGCTGCAAGGATTGGACTTTACGAGTTATAAATTTAAGACATTCTATTTTGACAGAAGCGTTTTTCAAAATGTAGCTATTGCTACTGATGGAGTTATGCCAATTGTCAAAGAAGGAAATAAAATGGCAGACAGAGATATTGTAAGTGGCAAAAAAGCCTGTATTCAGATGGCAATTCGAGATAAAAGGCAATCTTTTTCAGACGATGTCACAATAGCAAGTTTTGGAGGTGAAGGATAATGAAGTTCTTTAATTTTGGAAAGGAAAACAAAAAAACAGACCAGGAAGAAAAAGCTTTGAAGCCAAAGGAAAACACTTCTAAGCCAGAACCAAAAAAAGAAGTACATCCCGAAACAGTCAAAGGTGTAAGTAGTGGCAAGTTTGCAAAAGTAACTAAAACACAAGTCATAAAAGAAGGTGAAGTAAAGGCATCTTCTAAGGAAGAAGTAGTTCCACCGCCACTTTTTGGAGAGGTGAAAAAGAACGATTCATTTTGGGGAACTGGAAAAGAATTTGGAACAAAACCATATAAGCCCACTAAATATGAAAAATTAACGATTTTGCTAATAGAAAATACGCTGCAGGTGCAGGCACAAAGTGCGAATCTTGCTAAAATTGTTAATGGAATTGTAACCACAGGACTTGTATGTATGATTCACTATGGAAGCTTTGTACGGAAAAGTGAACTAGTAGGAGCTTCAAAAATAAAAACGATGGAACTTTTGCATGCAGATGACATGGGAGAAAAAGCATGCTTATATGATGCATTACTTGAATTAGAACAAGTAGTTAGCCAAAAATTTATGAGTGTGCAAGAAAATGAAAAGGAAAAAATCTGTATTAACCAAATTGAAGTAATAGGTATTGGGACTTGTAAGAATGATGGCTCTAATGTTGCAAAAGACATTGGAACAGGCTGTTTTAGCAAAGTACTAGTAAAGCCCAATGTGGTTACAAAGTATTTTTGTCTGACAGATGAAAATGTGGTTCATGCAGCAGAAGTAGGCTTTCATTCAATTGGTTATATTACTAGAAACTATCAAAGCTGAACAGGAGGAACAAAATATGCGAGTTATTCAGACAATTATAAATTTTCTGAAAGGGATTTTCATGAGATTTAGTAAACAAGGACAAAATGAGACAGACAGTGAAGAAGAAAAGTTGCAAGAATGCACGCTAGAAGAGCTTGAAGAGCAAATGCATACAAGGCAATACCGAAAAGTAAAGCGTTCTTTAAGAGAACGGCTATATGTTTTAAGACAAGAAATTATGGTATTTGAAACCACTTTTCCCAATGATTATGCTACTTTTTTAAGTAGGATAGAAACATTGGAAAAGCAGTATGAAACAAGCTTACAGGAAATGAAAAATCAGCTTACTTTTTCAATTGACCCTGATATAGACTGGGGAAAGATAGGAGAAGTAGTGCAACTAGAAAAAGATGTAAAAAGATTTATTGAAACACAAGTAAGATTTGTGTATCTTTCCAACAAATTTCAACGATTAATAGTAAAATTGAATATTTTATATAATGTTTCCATTTTTCACACAAAAAGTAGTGAAAAACAAAAAGTAATTTCTCAGCTAGAACGTGTACTGGGAAACGAAGAAAAATTGCGAGAAGAATTTTTGCAAAATAGTGGTATTTTAGAAGAAAGGAAGCTTAGCGAAAGACTATTTAATTTGCTATCTTATACAAATTATTTAATTATGAAGCTAAAAATACGTGTGCAAGACTTCTGGTCAGCCCCTATAATTTGGGGGAAGATGGCCGAAATGCAAATGGAAGAAGCCCATTATATGGAGCAAATTAAAAATTTCATAAAAGATGAAGTCTACGATTTATCAGAAATGCTACATTTGATTGGAGATGAAGAATGTCGCAGAATTTTGAAAGAAAAAGCAGGAAAAATTATTGTGGATTTGACTTATGCAGAAAGTTTAAAAGAACTGATTTCTAGTGAGGGCTTCTGGAATAAATTTTTAGAGTTTGAAAATAGCATGGTTGAAATGCTAAAAGCAAGCGGAGTAGACAAAGAGGAAGCAAAGGTAAAACTAATTGCCAGAATGGACATTCGAGTAGAAGAAGATGAAGTTTTAGCTTCTCCTATGGCAAATAGCTATTTGGCGTTAACTAGCCTTTTTGCGACAACACATGATATGCGCATTTTGGTGCTACTTAAAATATTAAAGGAAATGTCAAAAGAGGTAACCTATAAAGAAATTTACTTTTTAGTGTTGCTTTTAGAGGCACTACCAATTATTGAAAGTAGCCAAAATTCACTAAGCGATATCCTTAAGAAGTATCAATCGAAATATCCTTATGGGATAGAAAAGATTAGACAAAAAAAGCAAAAAGTGAAAGAAATGGCAAGTAAAGAGTATGTTGCAATATTTTGTTTAGATGAGCATGCAAAAGATATTAAAGATATCTTAGAAGATTTGAATATTGACTTTAAACTTTTAAAAGATACTGTTTTTATCAATTCTTTCTATTTCAAAGGACTTGACCATGTAACTAAAAGTTTAGAAAACAAATCTAAATATATTGCTTAAGGAGGCAAACATTATGGCAAATTTCCTAAACTTTTCTTCAGACAAACCTAACGCATTCTTACTGCTGATTGACGATTCTGGATCTATGGACCATGATGAGACAAGAATGAAAGAAGGATTAAGAGCATTTAAAAAAAGTTTTGACAATTTTCCTGAGGCTAACTCAATAGCAATTTCTAAAAGTTTATTTGGAAATGAACGAGTTAGACTAGGGGAGTTTAAACGACTTAGTGAGTTTGACACAAGCTATTCAGCATATGGTGGAACGCCGCTGTATTATGCAATTGAGAACGGAGCCAAACATCTTAGAACTTACATGAAAGAAGTCATGGAGCAAAATAAAATTGAGCCAATAGGCACATTTATTGTGCTTTCTGATGGAGAGTCATGTCATGATTCGGGAACGGTAAGAGATGCCAAAGAAGCAATTGAAGTGCTAAATTATGCTGGAATTACAACAGTTTTTATTGCTTTTGGAGAATCAATGTCTTCCAAATTCGGAGAGAAGCTTGGATTTATGTCTACAATTGATGTTAGAGATAGAGAAGCTTTAACTCATTTTTTAGGGGTTGAGCTTTCCCATTCTTTTAAGGAACAGTCTCAAAGAAATCAACCGCTAGGAGCGAATTTCTTTAGTGGAGCAGTAAATAGCAGTAGTTCTGCAGGATATTCTGCAACTACGGCGCAAGCACTAGAAGACGATTCG
>CATKGX010000086.1 GCA_949747775.1 uncultured Clostridia bacterium
GCATATGATAAAATAGCTGAATGAAGTCTTGCTACATCACCCATTAAATAGTAAAAACCATTTCCAGCAACTCTACGAGCAGCATCTAAATCTAAACCACTTAGTGTTTCCATGATATCAGCATGATAAGGAATATCATAACTAGGAACGACTGGCTCTCCATATTTTTGAATTTCTACATTTTTACTATCATCTTCCCCAATTGGAACAGAAGAATGAATGATATTAGGAATTTTCATCATTCTTTCTTTTATTTCACTTGCATATTGCTGTTCTAATATTTCATTTTCAGAAAGCTCATGATTAATTTCTTGTACTTGTTTTTTGATATTTTCTGCTTCAGCTTTTTGCCCATTTTTCATTAAATTACCAATTTCTTGACTAAACGAGTTTCTTTTCATACGAAGCTCATCACCATTTAATTTAACAGCTCTATTTTTCTGGTCTAATTCAATAATCTCATCTACTAAATGAAGCTTATGTTCTTGAAATTTCTTTTTTATATTTTCTTTTATAATTTCTGGATTTTCTCTTAAAAATTTAATGTCTATCATAAATAACCTCCACTATCTAAACAATAAATTACTATTATTCTAGTATATTTTAACATTTTTTTGGAAAAAATCAATACATAAAGCCAAATATTATGATACAATCATTTACTAAGTTAACTTAAATATAATAAGAAAACGGTTGGACTAAAAACTACCAAAGAAAGGATAAGAAGATGAATTTATTAATAGAATGTGTAAAGTTCTTACTATATTCGATATTAATTGTATTAATATCAAAATATATTTTAGTAAAAATTTTAAGAACAATCGGTAAACTATTAAATTTAAAGCCAAAAGTAATTGGAAATATTGCAGGGATTGCAACTTCCATTCCAGAACTTTTAACAGTTTCTTTTTCGGCATGGACAGGACTTATGGCAACAAGTACTTATAATATTATTAGTTCTAATATGATTAATTTTATACAATATGGGAGTTCTGTTATTTTAAACAAAAACCAAAAGACATTAAGAAATCAGGCAATCAAAATAGACTTGTGGTTAGTGGGAATTACAATAATGATACCAATTGCAATGATTGCATTTCATATAGAAAATAGTATTGCTTTTGTTCCTGCATTTGCTTTATTATTCTTTGCTTTTTATAAAATAAGCAATAACGCACATCATGTGTATATGAAGCCAGAAGAAAGGCAGAATAAACCAGAGAAAAGTAAAGTTACAGTAGAAAAAAATAGAACACATATTATTGTACAAGTTATCGTACAAATTTTGCTACTAATTCTAGTAGGAATTGCTTTATATGTAATAGGAAACTTTCTAAGTGAAGTACTTGAAAACTTATGTTATGAATTTCAGGTGCCAGAAATGATTATAGGAATTCTACTAGGGTTTATTACAAGCCTACCAGAACTAATCACTTTTATAGAATCACAAAAACATCACGAAGATGGTAAAGAAGGCGTTGTAGAGGCAACAAGCAATTTGCTAACTTCTAATATGATGAATTTATTTGTGATTCAATCAATTGGAATTATAATTTATCAAGTGTTTCATTAAAAAATAGTACAAGTTTTTCAAAATATGAATATTTTTACAAAATTAGCATATAATAGTAAAAAGATAATATAGGAGAGAAATGATGTCAGAAGAATATATAAGAGAAGAAAAAGTCGTGGACAAAAGTAATGACGAGAAAGATTTAGAGCTCATTGTAAGTGTTTTAAAAACTAAGCAAGATTTAGATTTAGCCCATAAAAATTTTGAATTTGCAGAAGAAGGACTTATTGATTATTTTTCGTATCAAATTAAAGCAAATCAAACCAAATTAGATTATCTAATGAAAAAAGCAAGAAAAAAAGGAATTGCATTAGATATGATTAATGAAATGTATTTAAGAAACAATAAAGCACAGTAATATTTGTCCAAAATAAATCATACACTAGTAAAAAAGGAAGTGATTTATTTTGGACTCTAATAGTTTAATAACTTTTGGTTGCTGTATTGTTTTTTTATTTATTTTTGGTAAAATATTTATATTACCACTAAAAAGTATGCTTAAGTTAATTTTAAATTCTATTTTAGGTGGAGTATGTATCTTTATAATTAACGCTATTGGAGCAAACTTTAATTTCCATATAGGAATTAATATATTTACTTCAATCTTTGTAGGATTACTAGGCTTACCAGGAGCAGGACTATTAGTGGTATTACAAATCATATTAAATGCAATATAAAATAGGTAAAAGTGAAATAGAAAAAGAGGAAATAGATGGAAGAATTAAATAAAAAATTATTTGAATTGGCAGATAAAAAATACAAGGAATTTCATAGTGGTTTGTGTCCAAATACAGACAACATAATAGGAGTTAGAATTCCCAAGCTACGTGAGATAGCAAAAGAAATTGCAAAGCAAAACGCAAAAGAATTTTTACAAACCATAGATACGACTTATTATGAAACCATTATGCTATATGGAATGGTAATTGGATATGCAAAATTAACAATAGAAGAAAGGCAAAAATATTTAGACATATTTGTACCACAAATAGATAATTGGGCGGTATGTGATTGCTGTACATCTACCTACAAATTTACCAATCAAAACAAAGAGCAAATGTGGGAGTATATTCAAAAATATCTTCATTCTGAAAAAGAATTTGAAGTAAGATTTAGTGTGATTATGCTAATGGATTACTACTTAACAGATGAATACATAGAACCAGTATTAGAAATATTAAATCATACTCATCATGAAGGCTATTACGTAAAAATGGGAGTTGCTTGGATAGTTTCAGTCATTTTTGTAAAATATGAAGAAAAGGCAAGAAAATTATTGCAAAAGAATAACTTAGACGATTTTACATATAACAAAGCACTACAAAAAATAATAGAATCTAATAGAGTATCAAAAGAGGTAAAAGATGCAATAAGAAAAATGAAAAGGTAGTGTAAAGCAATAAAATGATATAAAAAATAAGAAAGGGATGCTTACGCATCCCCTTTTCCATACTTAATTGTATCAAGTCGTTTATCTATTTGCGAGGTAATTTCTTCGCAAATATCGCCCATGTAAGAGGTTGAAATAGTAATTGAAAAGTCTTCCAGATACGGATTTTTGCTATCAAATTGTGAAATATCTCGTAGATGTTCAAAAAGTTTCTCTTCCATTTCAGAGGCGTGTGCAGCAGAGGAGTAGTTAAGATATTGTATTTCTTTAACTCTTCCGCGCAATTCATACAGCTCAGCAATAGCAAAATTTTTGTCTATTTCGTCAAATTCCCGTTCAATGGACTGTCGAATGAAGTATGAACTAATCGAAGCCAAAATAACTACTGCAAGTATAGCACAACCAACCTCTAGTAAGGACATCCAAGCCTGCTTTTTAGTCATTTGACATTTCCTCCTTAAAAGGCATAAGTATTTAGGAACAAAGTCCTATATAATAATAGTATACCATATTATGTTAATTCGTGCAAGAAAGATAAATCCCGAATCTTAATAAAATCTTTATTGATAATGCGAAACGATAGTGATATAATGCTTTTCGTTGGTGATTAAAATGGAAAAAGAAATAAAAAGATATAGTCCGAAGATAAATGAAGGATTAAATACGGAGCAAATAGAAGAAAGAAAAACAAATCATTTAGTTAATTTTGATACGACTGTACCAACAAAAAGTATCAAATCTATTATTTGTAGTAATTTCTTTACAATATTTAATTTAATTAACTTAGTATTAGCAATTGCAGTATTTTTAGTACATGAATATAGAAATATGCTATTTATTGGTTTGGTTATGATAAACACTGCTATTAGTACCATCCAAGAAATACACTCCAAAAGGGTAATTGACAAATTATCGCTAATTTCTAGCAACAAAGTAAAATGCCAAAGAAATGGAAAAGAAGAAATCATACAAACGAATGAAATTGTATTAGATGATATTCTTTTATTTGAAGCAGGAAATCAAATTGCAACTGATAGCATTTTATTAGAAGGAGAAATAGAAGTAAATGAGTCATTTGTTACTGGCGAGGCAGACCCTGTTATAAAAAAAGTAGGAGATATGATTTTATCAGGAAGCTTTGTGGTAAGTGGTAAGGGACTAGTAAAAGTAGAACATATTGGAGAAGACAATTTTACCTCAAAGATTTCAAAAGAAACTAGATATATTAAAAAGATAAAGTCAGAAATTATGACATCTTTAAATAAGATTATTAAAACAGTATCTGTTGTGATTATTCCAATAGGAATATTACTATTTATAGGACAACTAAATATAGAAGGAGCAATGGTAAAAGATGCTGTTGTTCATACAGTGGCTGCAATCATTGGAATGATACCAGAAGGACTTGTACTACTAACGAGTACAGTATTAGCAGTAAGTGTTATTCGTCTGTCGAAAAGTAATGTACTAGTACAAGAGTTATTTTGTATTGAAACACTAGCAAGGGTAAACGTGCTATGTTTAGATAAAACAGGAACGATTACAGAAGGAAAAATGGAAGTAAGTAATATTATTTCAATTAACATAGAAAAAGAGAACATGCAAGAAATTTTAGCACAGATGGCTAAGGCATCAGAAGACAATAATTCAACGATTACTGCCATCAAAGAAAAATTTACACAGTCAAAAGAAAAATGGAAGATAGAAAGAAAGATTCCTTTTTCTTCAGATAAAAAGTGGTCAGGAATTGAATTTACACAAAGAGGTACATATATAATAGGAGCACCTGAATTTGTTTTAAAAGAGCAATCAGAAGAATTACGAAACATAATAGAAAAATATACACAAGACTATAGAGTGCTACTACTTGCTAAAACAGATAAAGAGATAGAAAAACAAGAATTACCAAGTAATGTACAGGCATTAGGATTAATATTGATTAATGATAAAATAAGAGAAAATGCGATAAAAACATTAACTTATTTTAAAGAACAAGGAGTTGATATTCGTATTATTTCAGGTGATAACCCTATTACGGTATCAAAAATAGCCAAAAGAGCTGGTGTTCAAGAAGCGGAGAACTTCATAGACTGTAGCACATTAAAAACATATGAAGAAATAAAAGAAGCAGTAAAAAAATATAAAGTATTTGGAAGAGTAACACCAATACAAAAAAAGCAAATTGTAGTATCCTTAAAAGAATTAGGAAATAGTGTTGCAATGACAGGAGATGGGGTAAACGATATTATTGCATTAAAAGAAGCGGATTGTAGTATTGCTATGGCAGAAGGAAGTGATGCAGCAAGAAATGTATCACAATTGGTACTATTAGATTCTAATTTTGCATCTATGCCAAAAATTGTAGCAGAAGGAAGAAGAACCATTAATAACTTAGAGCGTTCAGCAAGCTTGTTTTTATCAAAAACAATTTACTCAACCTTTTTAGCCATTCTATTTATTATAACATCTGCGCCATATCCATTTATGCCAATTCAATTAAGCTTAATAGGATTAGTATGTATTGGAATTCCTTCATTTATATTAGCATTAGAGCCAAATAAAGAACGTGTAAAAGGAAAATTTATTGGAAACGTGATTAGTAAATCTATTCCAACTGGACTAACCGTAATTTTAAATATTATGATTACATTAGGAATGTACAAAATATATCATTTACCAGTAGATATATATGCAACAATATGTGTTATTTTAACAGTATTAACAGGATTTATGTTATTAATAAAAATAGCAAGGCCGTTTAATGTATTAAGAAGTATTTTAGTACCAGCATTAGCACTTTTATTTTTGGCATGCTGTTTTATCCTAAAAGACCTATTTACAATTGTATTACCACCAGAATATATTGAACTTACCATTATATTAATAATCATTGCAGTATTTAACTTTATAGTATCTAACTGGGTTTCAAGCAAAATATTAAATAAAATGAGAAGGAGAAACGAAAGCTATGGAATTGGACGAAACAAGAAATGATGATAAAGAATATATACTAGAACAAGTAAAACAAAAGGGAAGTTTATTAGATTTTGCATCAGATAGACTAAAAGATGATAGAGAAGTTGTTATAGCAGCAGTAATACAAGACGGAAATAGTTTAGAATTTGCAAGTGACAGATTAAAAGATGATAAAGAAATTGTGCTAGAATCTATTAGAAAAGTAGGGTGGACAGTTTGTTATGCAAGTGACAGGCTAAAAAATGATAAAGAAGTAGTTATGGCAGGGGTAAAAATAGATGGGCAAGAATTATATTTTGCCTCAGAAAGCTTAAGAGATGACTATGATACAGTATATGAAGCGGTAGCAAATAAGGGACTTATTTTAAAGTATGCAAGCAAAAGATTACGAAAAAATAAAGAAATTGTACTAGCGGCTCTAAAAAGTGACAAGCGTGCAAAAGAATATATTGCAGATAAAAACTTACTAGAAGACGAGCAAATAAAAGAAATTTTAGGATAGAAACGAATAAAAAGAAATAAAAAGATTTTCTAAAACAAGAAAATCTTTTTTTGCTTGCATAAAAATGAGAAAATCACAGAAAATATCAAGTAAGAAGGTGATAAAGGAAATGAAAGTATCTTGGATAAAATATGAAAAAGATAAAGATAGTTTTAGAATACCAGAAACATTAGGCTTTGATGTTTTTAAATTAAAAGACCCAGAAGAAACAGATACAAAAATAAAAGAATTAATTAAGCAAGACTATAAAATGGTAGTAGTATCTAATGAGATAGCAGGCTTTTCAGAAGACATTATAACAAAATATAATCATGACAAAAATATCAATATCATAATTGCAAGCAGAAAGGAATAAAATAGCAAGCAGAGGTGAAAAAGTGGAGAATACAAAATTTGTACAAGAGTTACAAAAACAAGTGTATCATTTTAAAGTAAAACAAAACTTTTCTGAAATTGCTATTTTATGTATTGGTACCAATAAATTAGTGGGAGATTCTTTAGGACCAATTGTAGGTGAAAAGTTAAAAAACAGATTGGCTCAAAAGGAGAAGATTGCTGTTTATGGGAATATGGAAGAGACTTTAAACTTTAAAAATGCAAAACAAGTATTAGAACAAGTAGTAACAATTGGAAAAACCCCATTTATTATTGGAATAGATAGTGCACTGGGAAAACAAGAAATGGTAGGCAAAATTATTGTAGGAAAAGGAAAACTTCAAATAGGCAGTGCGCTTGGAAAAAAGTTAGGATATCCTACACATATTCATATTAAAGCAGTAGTAGGCACAGATACAAAATCATGGCAAAAGAATATAAAAGTTTTAGAACAGATAAAAAACAAGAATATTTATAAAATTTCAAATGATATTGTAGAAGGGGTATGCCAAATATTAGAAACAGTTTAAAAAGTGTATAAATTTGGTAAAGATGGCAAAAATCTATATAAATATAGGTTTTTGGAGGTATCAGATGAATATAAGTAGTATGAAAAATATTGTTGTTTTAAGGAATTTGCCATCTAACTTAGTAGACGAAGCAATTGTAGTACTAAAAGAAAATAAAAAGGTAAAAAAGTATCAATATGTTGATGAAACTGTGAATCAAAAGGCGAAAAATATAAGCAAAACTACAGATAAAAATGTGGAAAAAAATGAAGAACAATATATTGTAAAAGAAGCAGAACTGCTAATTGATAACTATATTAAAAAATTAGAAACAAGATCGCCAAAATGGAAGAATAACATGAAAAAGTTAGAAGCAAAATATAAAATGTCAGTCAAACTAAATTTTTTACTAGGATTTGCAACCATCATTAGTCTTTGGATTAGCTTAATTTAAAATAAAGTCATAAAACACTTCTTCTAAACATATACATTAAAAAACGAAGGAAGAGGTGTATTTATTTTGGAAAAAACAATTAGTAGTGAAGAAAGAATAAGAAGAGCAGAAGAAATTTATAATAGAAGAAGGATGGCAAGTGGAAGCGGGGTAAGAGTTTCTAGTAGCAGTGTGAATAATAGCAAAACAAAAGTATCTTTATTAAAGAAAATGGGATTACAATTAGCAATTTGTAGTGTGATTTATATTATCTTTTACTTGATTAAAAATACCAATTATATATTTTCAGAAGATGTTATTAGTAAAACAAAAGAACTACTGTCATATGATATCAATTTTGGAAATGTATATACACAAGTGACTAAATTTATAGAAGAAAATAAAGACAAGTTTAAAATGTTAGGAATTACAGAAAATAATGAAACAGAAGAAAATAGTATACAAGAAAATAACATAGTAGAAGAGAATAAAGTACTAGAAAACAATGCAGTAGAAAATAAAACAAAAGAAGACAAAACACAAAATAAAGTAAGTAGTGGAGGAATTGGCGGAGCAGAAACTAATGAAGTTCAAGAGACAAACGAAGTTAAGAAAAAGACACAAATGGAAATTGATGCAGAATATATTAAGAAAAATTGCAGTTTAAAAGTTCCACTAAAAGGAACGGTTACCTCACGATATGGTGCGAGGGAAGAAACGGAAATTGTATCTGCGAACCATTATGGAATAGACATAGGAGGAGAAATTGGAACAGCCATCTACGCTGCAATGGAGGGAACAGTAACTTTAGTGTCTTCAGAAGGTGATTATGGAAAACATATTGAAATTACAAACGGGAAAATTATGACAAGATATGCGCATTGCAGCAAGATTACAGTAAAACAAGGAGCGAAAATAAAGCAAGGTCAAAAGATAGCAGAAGTAGGAGAAACGCGGACGTGCAACAGGACCACATCTACATTTTGAAATTTGGAGAGAAAAAAGAACAGTCAATCCAGAATATGTTTTAAAATTCTAGAAATGAAGAAAGATAACAGATGTCTAAAATTGAAATAAAAGGGGCAAAGAAAAAATGAGTGTTAAAATTGATTTGAAAATTTTATTGTTCTTACTATTATTTTCTCTTACATCTCAAATAGAATTATATGTACTATTAATGCTATTTGCATTTATCCATGAATTAGGACACTTATGTAGTGGAATTTTTTTAGGGTTTAAACCACAAGAAATAGCCATAACACCTGTAGGAATGAAAATAGAATTTAAGCCAAAATGCGAAGAATACAATCAAAAGGTAAAAAAGGCAAATACACTAGCAATCAAAAGAGCGATTGTTGCACTAGCAGGTCCAATAACAAACTTTATTATCATTGCAATAACATTAGTAATACAACACGTAAATCCGCAATGGCTAGCCTGGAACAATACAATGAATGTGGCAACGATTATCTATTCTAATTTTTTAATAGGCATATTTAATTTAATTCCAATTTATCCATTAGATGGAGGAAGACTAGTAAGAGAAATATTACATATTACAGTAGGCTTAAAAAAGGCAGAAACATATACATACAAAATATCAAAATTTACTCTTATCTTACTTACTATCATAGCAAGTATTGCAATTTTATATTTGCAAAACATATCAATTATTATTATTTTGGCGTATTTGCTAGGAATAGTGCTAGTAGAAAGAAAAAGATATTATACAAGGAGAAGTATTCACAGAATATTAGCGGAAAGAATAAACGAATCAGCATTATTTTAAGAAAAGATAATAAATAATTATCTAAACAAATTTGAATGAGATGCAATATCAAATAAAATTAGAACTAAATTTTCCTTTTCGATTGATTACATTATTTAAAAGAGTCAAATCAAATCCGACTCTTTTGTAATTTTTTTAGACTTTGTTTAAATTTGTTGGTAACTTCAATTTTATACATATTTACTCCTGTTCTAAGTCTTTTATAAATTCTTCAACATCATTATATGACTTGTTCTTTTTAGCTTCTTTTTCTAATTCTTCAAAGTTTATTTTGCTATAGTCATGTACATGACCATATTCACAAATATATGAACCATGTGTGTCATTTAATTCTATCACATTAGTTCTTTTTAAAGCAAAAGGAATACCATTTTTTAATTTCACTTGATGTAAAAACAAATTAATGGCTTCACTTAAAGATAGTCCTAAATCTTCTAAAATAGGTGTAACATCTTTTTTTATTTTATCATTAATTCTTACAGTTGACATATCAATCACTTCCTTGAACTATTATTTGTATACGTTATACAACATATTGTATGCAAAAGAATATTATTCCTAAGATAAAATATTTTATACAATAAATTTTTCGAAAACCTTAGAAGAAGCATTATTGCAAAAAATATATAAGGAGTAGGAAATGTTGCAAAAAGGCTTGCATATAAAGGAAAAACGTGGTAAAATAGTAACGTTGGAAAATAGCGTTACTATTATTTTTTAGTAAAAGCGATTTTACATAACCTTACTCGCAAAAGGTTTGCGGGTTATATAGCCATAAGGAGGTGAAAGATAATGAACAAATACGAAAGTGTAATCATTATTAATCCAAATGTTAGTGAAGAAGAGACAAAAGCTCTAATTGAAAGATTCGTAGCATTGATTAATACTGATGGTAAAGTAGAAAAAGTAGACGAACTTGGTAAAAAGAAACTAGCATATGAAGTTGCTAAAAATAAAGAAGGATACTATGCAGTAATCGACTTTGAAGCAAACCCAAGTTTAATTGCAGAATTAGAAAGAAATTACAGAATTACAGACGAAGTTATCAAATTTATCGTAATTAAGAAATAATTCGGGGGCCTTTTTATAAAATAGAAAGGAAAGGTGTAAAATATGAACAAAGTAATTCTAATGGGTAGACTAACAAGAGACCCAGAAGTAAGATACACACAAACAAGTAATACATTAGTAGCTTCATTTAGTTTAGCAGTTAATAGAAGATTTGTAAGACAAGGTGAAGAAAGACAAGCCGATTTTATTAATATTGTAGCTTGGGGAAAATTAGGTGAATTTTGTAGCAAATACTACAAAAAAGGACAACAAGTAGCTATCACAGGAAGAATTCAAACAAGAACATGGGATGACGAACAAGGTCAAAAACATTATGTAACAGAAGTGGTTGCAGAAGAAGCATATTTTGCAGAAGGAAGAAGAGATGGAGATTCAAGTGGAAACTTTGATGCTACATTTGGTGCAATGCCAACAGCTGGTAACAGTGCAGCTTCAGACTTTGAAATATCTTCTGGTGATGATTTACCATTCTAAAAATAAAAATAAACAGGATATGTCCTGAATATGAGAAATAAAACAATAGGATAGGGGGGAAAGAAAATGGCAGACAACAAGAAAAATAAAAGAAATAACAGAGGAAATAATCAAGATGACAATTACAATCCAAAGTTCAGAAAAATGAGAAAAAAAGTATGCCCATTATGTGCAGACAAGAACTTAGTTTTAGATTATAAAAATGCTGATCAATTAAAGAAGTTTGTTAATGATAAAGGAAAAATACTTCCAAGAAGAGCAACAGGAGCTTGTGCAAAACATCAAAGAGATATTACATTAGCAGTAAAAAGAGCAAGACAAATTGCAATACTTCCATATACAGCTGAATAGTAAAATAAAAAATATATCCTAGCAATAGGGTATATTTTTTTGCCATAAAACTTAAATGTGCCTGATTAAAGAAACACGAAAATGCGAATAATATTCATATATTATTGTAAGGAGTGGTAAAGATGAAAATTGGAATTGCTTTATCAGGTGGAGGAATTCGTGGCATAGCACATGCAGGGGTATTACATGCATTAGAAAAAAATGGAATACAAGTTGATATTATTGGTGGAACAAGTGCAGGTAGCATGATAGCAAGTCTATATGCAATGGGATATTCACCAGAAGAAATTTATACACTATTTCGAAAAAATGCTAGGAAAATTATAGGAGCCAATACTTTGCCAATTATATCGGGAATACAGTCGTTTTTAGGTCGAAAAGATAAAACAATGGGCGGATTTCATAATGGAAAAGGAATTGAAGAAATATACAATGTGATGGCAAAACAAAAAGGAATTGAAACAATTGACCAAATAAAAATGCCTCTAGTGATACCATCAGTTGATATTATGGAATCAAAAGAATATGTTTTTACAAACTATATTCCAGAAAAACCAGAAGATGAATCACAATATATTACCGATATTACAATAGGCAAGGCGGTTAGAGCAAGTAGTAGCTTTCCAGCAGTATTTAATCCTTGTCATATAAAATCACATGCTTTTATGGATGGCGGAACATTAGACAACGTGCCAGTTAATGAAGTAAGAAAACAAGGAGCAGATAAGGTATTAGCAGTAAAATTCGACAGCGACCCCATAGACCAAAACAGCAATATTATGGATATTGTAATGAAAACAATTGACATTATGGGAAGCAAAATCGCAGAAGAAAATCTAGAACAAAGTGACTATATATTAAATGTTTGTACAGACAAAGTTGGACTACTAGATACAGCTAAGTTAGATAAGTGTTTTGACTATGGATATGAAGCAGTAATTAAGAATTTAGACGAAATAAAACAAATTTTGAAATAACTTGAAAAATAAGGTAAAAAATGGTATCATAGTATATGAGAAAATAGGAGGAATTATTTGTGAAAAAATATATAAAATACGCTATCTTGATAGCTTTAGCAATTATCATAGTGTTTGTAGTAACATTAACGAATAGAAACAAAACCACTACCGAACAAGATAATGGAAAATTTAAAATAGTAACATCATTTTATCCAATGTATGTGATAGCATTAAACATTACAGATGGAGCAAATAATATAGAATTAACGAATATGGCAGATATGAATACAGGATGTATTCATGACTATACATTACTTGCATCAGACATGAAAAAAATAGAAAAAGCAGACGTATTAATTCAAAATGGACTAGGATTAGAAAACTTTATCAGTAAGATATTAAATAATCAAAAAGACCTAGCAATCATAGATGCAAGTGAAAATATAAGTGATTTCATTCAAGAAGAAAGTGGCATTAATCCACATATTTGGACAAGTATCACAAACTATATAAAACAAGTAGGAAATATTTCAAAAGGGTTAATGGAAAAGAATCAAGAAAATGCAGAAATATATCAAAGAAATACGGAAAATTATATAGAAACATTAACAAACTTAAGAAAAATATATGAAGTAGAACTAAACTATCTAAAAGGAAAGGCAGCAGTATGCTTAAATGAATCATTTGAATATTTAGGAAAAGAACTAGAACTAAACTTAAAGTCAATACATACTTCACATGAAGAAAGTGCGTTATCTGCGAAAGAATTAAAAGATGTAATAGATTGGATGAAAGAAAACAAAGCTACAATGATTATTGTTGATAGAAATGATGATTTAAAAAATGCACAAACACTTGCAGAGCAAACAGGGGCAAAAATATATAAACTAGATTCTGCCTTAACAGGAAGTAGTAGTAAAGACGCGTATGTAAGTAGTATAAAAGAAAACATGGAAGTATTAAAAAGAGCAGAATAAATGAAGAAGGGGAAAAGCAAATATGGAGAAAATTTGTGGCTTACATTGTACGAAAATTAGTAATATTGGTGTTACATTTGGAAAAGATATCATATTAAAAGATGTTAGTATTCATGTGCATTGTGGGGAATTAACAGTTATTATTGGAAGAAACGGTGCAGGAAAAAGCACACTTCTAAAAGCAATTTTAGGAGAAATTCCACACACAGGAGATATTACTTTTGTAGATAAAAAAGACAATTTAGCCAAAAGAATCAAAATAGGCTATGTGCCACAACACATTAATATAGAAAAACACATGCCAACAACAGTATATGACTTATTTGCTTCTTGCATCTCACATGTTCCAGTATTTTTAAAGAAAGATAAAAAAATATATGAAGAAATAAAAGAACATTTAAAAACATATGGAGCAGAAACTTTAATAGATAAAAGCATAGGAGATTTATCAGGAGGAGAACTACAAAGAGTACTGATTAGTATTGCAACAAAGGGTAATCCTAATTTATTAATATTAGATGAACCAGTGTCTGGAATTGATAAAAATGGGATTAAGGATTTTTATGAAATTATTAATAAACTAAAAGCAGAATATGATATGTCAATTATACTAGTATCTCATGACTTAGAACTAGCAAAACGATATGCCGATAAAGTTATTTTATTAGACAAAGAAGTCATAAAAGAAGGAACGCCAGAAACAGTATTTAGTAGTTTAGAATTTAAAAATAGATTTGGAGAATTGTAAATGGAAGTAATATATAATATATTAGAAGCAGTAATACCGTTTGAATTTATAAAATATCCATTTATGGCAAATGCACTAGTAGCCATTATTTTAATTACACCAGTATTTGCTATATTAGGTACCATGATAGTAAATAATAAAATGGCATTTTTCTCAGATGCCTTAGGACATTCTGCCTTAACAGGAATTGCCATAGGAATGATACTTGGAATTACCAATATCAATGTTGGTATGATTTTATTTGCTGTTGTTTTCGCCCTTGCATTAAACTATGTCAAAAACAAAACAACATATGGAGCAGATACCATTATTAGCGTATTTTCATCAATTGCCATTGCATTGGGCTTAGCTATGCTTTCACAAAATGGAAAATTTAATACATATTCAAGCTATTTAGTGGGAGATATCATCAGCATCAGCCCTACAGAAATATTATATGTATTTTTAGCTGCAATTTTTGTATATACATTTTGGTATTTGACATTTAACAAATTAAATGTCATTAGCATTAACACGACCTTAGCCAAAAGCAAAGGAATTAATGTGAAAAAAATAGATAATATATTTGTAGTGCTAATTGCAGTAATGGTAATGATTTCAATTAGATGGATTGGAATATTGCTAATTAACTCACTACTAATTTTACCAGCAGCCTCAAGCAGAAACATAGCGAAAAATATGAGACAATACCATCTATTTGCAGTACTTATCTCACTATTTTCAGGAATAGCAGGCTTAATTATATCATACTATTTTAACATGGGAATAGGACCAATTATTGTACTAATATCAGGAGCAATATATTTTGTAACATTGCTAGGAAAGAAGAAGTAAAACTAACAAACCAGGAGGAGATATGGAAAAGAAGAGAATTTTAACAGGAGATAGGCCAACAGGAAGGCTACATGTCGGACATTATTTTGGCTCATTAAAAACAAGAGTTGAGATGCAAGAAAGTGGAGAATATGATCCATATATACTAATTGCAGACGTGCAAGCTTTAACAGACAATTTTAATAATCCAGATAAAGTAAGAAAAAATGTAAGAGAAGTTATGCTAGACTACTTATCAGTAGGAATAGATCCAGAAAAAACAACAATCTATATTCAGTCAATGATACCAGAAGTAGCAGAACTTACAGTATTTTATTCGAACTTAGTAACAATAGCAAGACTACAAAGAAATCCAACCGTTAAA
>CATKGX010000087.1 GCA_949747775.1 uncultured Clostridia bacterium
ATCATACAATATCTTAATTTATTTCAAAGTATTGCAAATATTATCTTTCAAAGGTAGTATTTATTTTTTTGCTTATCTTAAAATATCATAAATTATCATAGAATACTTTGGTTTACTCCATTAAAAAATATAGATAATATCCTAGATACTTATAGCACAAGTGCTTGCGAGACAATCAAAATGCTCATTTGCGCGAAACACTAAATGTGAAATAAAAGTAATGCAGTAGAGATATTATAATTTGAGAAAGAACAAGAAAAAAGGACCATACAGCAAACAAACTACTGCAAGGTCCTTTTTTCTTGGCTATTGAAATTTATGCGAGTTTGGCAATGATTTCATTAATCTTTAGCCGGTGGAGCTTCTTTTTTGGCGGGCTCAGGAGCGACAGGTGTTCTTTGAATAATCCTGTCAACCTTATTTTGAGCATTGTTTTCATCCAAAATCGTTTTAATCAACAGACTTTCGTAGAACTCTTTGCATTTACCAGCCATTGTAAAACTCCTTTCAAAATAAGAATTTTCTATATGAGTATAGTATATCATAATAATTTACATAAATCAAGCAAAGGGCAGAATTATGCTATATGAAATAAATTTACTTGCTTAAAGAGGTATAATGTAGTAAACTATATCAGAAAGGAAATAAAATAAGGAGGCATGTATAAAATGAAAATAGAAGTAATTGCATCAACAAAAGTAGGATATAAGCTACCAAAAGAAGAGGCGGTAGATTTTTCAGGAAAATCAGCAGGAATATGTTATTTACCAGATACAATAGAAACATTATTCTCAGAACCAGCAGAAAAAACAGCAAGAAGGGCAAAGGGAAATATTAAATCAGGACACCACAGTGTATTTGGGCATCCAACATATAATTTATGCTTTGAAGGGATACCAAAGATATTAGCAATGATTTTAAATAATGAAAAAATATATAATACATCTGAAAAATCTGCAAGATACACAGTTATGCAAACTTCTCGTGAAGAAACGGTGTTATATGAAAAATGGATTAAAATTTTTGAGCAAGAAATAGCAAAAAAATATCCAGAATTTGATGAAAAAAGAGTCAAAAAATTAGCGCAAGAGAATGCAAGATATTTAATTAGTGTTTTTACACCAGCAACAATTATGGAATATACAGTTAATTTTGGACAACTAAACTATGTGATAAATTGGGCAAAAGATTATATAGCAAATGTGGAAGATAATTCATTTTCTATCAAGTTAAAAAAAGTATTACAAGAGTTTTTAAAGGCTATGCCAGATGTAGAAATAGAAGGACTAGATTCAAGAGTAAAAAACAGAACTTTTGCACTTTTTGCACAAAGAGATAACAGAAAAGAAGAGTTTGGAGAAAACTATTGTGTGAACTATTTAGCAAGCTTTGCACAGCTAGCGCAAGCACAAAGACATAGGACACTTGCTTATGAAATGACATTACTAGAAAAGCCCAAATATTATGTGCCACCAATTATTAAAGGAACGGAATTAGAAGAAGAGTGGATAAAGGATATTAGTTCATTAGAAGAGTTTTATCCACAAGGAATGCTAGTGCAAGTAAATGAAAGAGGAACCATTGAAAACTTTGTATTAAAGTGTATGGAACGTTTATGCGGGGCAGCACAATTAGAAATTATGGAACAAACAGATGAAATATTAAAAAAATATATAGAAGCTGTAAAAGATGATAAAGAATTATATGAATACTTAAAACCATATTCAAAAGGGGCACGTTGCACATTTCCTGGATGGAAATGCACTGCACCATGCATATTTGGTGGAAAAAAAGCAATGGACAGAACCATATAAAAGAAGGAATAATTTTATATAAAGTGGATAAAATAGAAACAAGAGGAGAGATATGAGAAGAACAAAATTAGCAGATAGGATACTTCCTACTTATACAAAAGGTGAAGAGATATTCAATATGACATCCCATATTGTAGGTGGTGTGTTTGGAATTGCGGTAACAGTACTATGCATTGTAATAGCAGCACTACATCATAATGTATATGGTGTAGTAAGTGGAGCAATCTATGGAACAACTATGATTGTATTATACACAGCATCTAGCATTTACCATGGCCTAAGCCCAAAATGCAAAGGGAAAAAAGTATTTCAAGTAATAGACCATTGCACCATATTCTTACTAATAGCAGGTTCTTATACACCATTTGCCCTTTGTACTTTTAGACAATATGATGAGATAACAGGTTGGCTCATATTTGGTGTGATATGGATTATGACAATTCTTGGAATTGTATTAAATGCAATTGACTTAAAAAAGTATAAAGTATTTTCAATGATATGCTATATTGCAATGGGATGGGCCATTATTATAAAAGCAAACCTATTTCCAACTTTACTTGGTATGAATGGAACCATTTTACTAGTTGCAGGAGGGATCGCTTACACAATAGGAGCCATTTTATATGGAGTAGGAAGAAAACACAAATATATGCATTCTGTATTTCATTTGTGTATACTATTAGGTAGTATTTTGCAATTCTTTTGTATACTGTTATATGTATTGTAGATAAAACATTAAAAAGCTTTGAACTTAAGAAGAAGGAGCAAAGTCTTTGATACACAAATAAAATGCGATAAAAAGCAAAAAAAATATTGACAAACAAATACCAATTGGATAAAATAAAATTGCTAATAGGGCGTTTTCATTTTACCTAGATAGCGAGCGCGAGTTAAACAAAAGCCATAGCACTTTATTTTAAAGAGCTATGGCTAAATTAAAAATATAAAAAGAGGATGATAATGGAAGATAAAGAAAAATTAAAAAAGTACGAAAAAATAAAAGGAATTACATTAGTAGCATTAGTTGTAACGATTGTTGTTTTGATTATATTAGCGACCATTAGTATAGGCGCATTATCGGGAGAAAAGGGAATTATTAAACAAGCAAAGGAAGCAAAAGAGGTACATGAAAAAGGAAGACAAGAAGAAGAAAAAGCGTTAAATGAGCTAATGACAGAATATAATAAAGAGAAGAATGAAATAGAAAATAATGAAGAATCAACGCAAAAAAAGTGTAAAATATTAGTCGAAGTTGTAAATGGCACAGTTACAGATAATATAACAGAGAAAGATGTTCCATATAATGGCAGTTGTACGCTTCATTTTACAGCAAACCCAGGCTATACTTTAGATACAGCATCGGTAGATGGAACAACAGTATCGCTGATAAATGATAGTTATACATTTTCAGACGTGACAAATGATCATACAATAAGAGTAATTTATAAAAAGAAACCGTTTTCAATAAGCTGGTTAGATGGGAGAACTGATACACCAATAAAAACGGTAATTTGTGAAGAAATGTCTGATAACTTAATTGAGTCATTGAAACCAAGTGACCCAACATGGGATGGGCACGAGTTTACAGGATGGACTATAGGAGAACCTGACGAAGATGGAAATATAGTTATAGTAGCAAACTACAAACCGATTGAATTATAATTGAAGATTAAATATAGTGTTCTAAGAAATATCATAAAAAAACTGAAACTAACAATAATAAGTGAAGTGATAAAATGAAAGTAGATACAAAGTCTACTTTCATTTTTGCGTTAAAATAATAGTGTAAAAAGGAAGAATTATGCTAAATAGCTTTACAATAGTAAAGGTATGTGATCTACACAAAAAGGCTTGCCTATTTTTTTATATTGATATATAATGATAGCGAAATGTTTTAAAACCATTCAGGCTTATACTACTTAATTAAGAGTATACTGATATTAAATGAATATTAAACTGAGGCGATAAACATGAAAAATTTTACAAACTATGTAGATTACGACAAAAAAGAAAATTTGAAAATGGGCTCAAAGTTGGTCCATGGAGCATTAGGAACTGAACCATTAACAGGTTCTGTTAGTTTTCCTATTTTCCAAACAGCAACTTTTAGATTTAGAGGATTAGAAGATTCTTTAGGGTATGACTATACAAGATGTCAAAACCCAACAATAGAAGAACTGGAAAGAACAATGGCTATTTTAGAAGAAGGAACAGAAGGGTTTGCTTTATCTAGTGGTATGGCAGCTGTTATGTGTGCTTTATCTATTTTAAAACCAGGAGACCATTTAATATTGTCAGATGACATTTACGGTGGAACATATGAGATTGCACTGACAACACTTGCTGAAAACAAAATAGAAACAACTTTTGTAGATTTAAGTGACTTAGAAGAATTAAAGGAAAACATAAAATCAAATACAAAAATGATATTTATTGAAACACCAACAAATCCTATGATGAAAGTAGCAGATATAGCTGAAATTTGTAAAATAGCAAAAGAAAAAGATATTGTAGTGGCAGTAGATAATACACTTCTTACACCATATTATCAAAAACCTTTAACATTAGGTGCCGATATTGTTGTACATAGTGGAACAAAATATTTAGAAGGACATAATGATACAATAGCTGGAATGGTAGTTGTAAAAGATAAAGAAATGGGACAAGCAATGAGAAACTTTTTAAAATATCAAGGAGCATGCTTGGCACCATTAAATGCATGGCTTACTTTAAGAGGAATTAAAACATTAGAAATAAGAATGCAAAGACATAATGAAAACACAAGGAAAGTAGCCAACTGGCTACGTGCACATCCAAAAGTAAAAAAAGTATATTATGTTGGATTTGAAGATCATCCAAATTATGAAGTGACAAAAAAACAAACAACTGGCTTTGGAGGAATGCTTTCATTTGAAGTAGACAGTGAAGAAACCGCTAAAAAGGTAATTGACAAAGTGGATATGATTATATTTGCAGGAAGCCTAGGAGGAGTAGAGAGTTTAATCACATATCCAATGATTGTAACACACCATGAAGTACCAGTAGAAGTAAGAGAAAAACTAGGAATTAATGAGAGATTTTTAAGATTATCTGTAGGAATTGAAGATGCAGATGACATCATTGCAGATTTAGAGCAAGCATTACAATAAAATTAATCTTGTAGGCAAGCTTAAAAATAACAGGCAAGTTAGAGTCAGTAGTAAAAAAATCTGCCAAAAGATTTTGGGCTGCTGACTCTTATGTCATGAAAGAGTAAATGAAAAATAGAAAGAATATGTCTATTAAGTAGAATAAAAAGTAGACATATAAATAGAGGGAAAATATGAAGATAAAATTTACAAAAATGCAAGCATATGGTAATGATTATGTATATATAGATGCCATTCATCAAAAATTGTCTAATTTAAGTGAGCTTGCTAAGTTCGTTAGCAATAGGCACTTTGGTGTAGGCTCTGATGGAATGGTACTAATTTGTCCATCTGATAGAGGAGATTTTAAAATGCGTATGTTTAACCCAGATGGAACAGAGGGAGAAATGTGTGGAAATGCTCTAAGAAGTATGAGCAAATATGTATATGAACATAATTTGACAGATAAAACGGATTTAATTATTGAAACATTAGGAGGAATGCAAAAAGTAAGATTATTTATAGAAAATGGACAAGTAGTTAATATTGAAGCTAATATTGGTGAACCAAGATTAGATACAACTGTAATTCCAGTAAACACAAATGTGAAAGAATTTGTAGAACAACCAGTAGAAATATTAGACAGAACATTTAAAATATCAGCACTATCATGGGGAAATCCACATTGTGTTATATTTGTAGATGATGTTGCAAATTTGGAAGTGGAAAAATACGGAAAAGCAATAGAATACCATACAGATTTATTCCCAAATAAAACAAACGTTACTTTTGCACAAGTGGTAAACCGAAGTTATATAAAAATGAGAGAATGGGAAAGAGGAACTGGAGAAACAATTGGGTGTGGAACTGGATGCTGTACAGCAGCAGTATTTGCAGCCTTAACAGGAAGAAGTGATAGACAAGTAACCGTAGAGCAAATTGGTGGGAATTTAGAAGTGAATTGGGATGAGCAAACGAATACTGTATTTATGAAAGGACCATCACATACTGTGTTTGAATCAGAAATTGATGTTTCTAATGTGATAAAATAGAAACATGAAAAGGGGGAAACAATGAAAAACTTAAGGAAGATACTAGAGAATGTAGAGTATGAACTTGTAAAGGGAAGTTTAGATATTGAAATTAAAGACATTAAAAATAACTCTAGAAGCGTAGAACCAGATGATTTATTTATTGCAATTGTGGGAACAACAGCAGATTCACATACATTTATACCAGATGCGATTCAAAATGGAGCAACAGTAGTAGTAATAGAAAAAGAGGTAGAGATAACAGAAAATATTACAGTAATAAAAGTAGCATCTTCTAGAAAAGCATTAGCTTATATGTCAGCAGCATATTTTGATTATCCTGCGAAAGAGCTAACAACGATTGGAATTACAGGAACAGCAGGAAAAACTTCGACAAGTTATATGCTAAAGGCGATGTTGGAAAGACAAGGAAAAAAAGTAGGATTAATAGGAACGATTTGTGCTTTAATTGGTGATAAAAAGATAGAATTGCACAACACAACACCAGAAAGTTATGATGTACAAAAGATGTTTAGACAGATGATAGATGCAGGATGTCAGTATGCACTTATGGAGGTTTCTTCGCAAGGACTAAAAATGCACCGAGTAGATGGATTTACATTTGACTATGGTGTGTTTACCAATATTTCACCAGAGCATATTGGCCCAAATGAGCATGAAAGTTTTGAAGAATATTTATATTGCAAAAGTTTGCTATTTCAAAAGTGTAGGATAGGAATTATTAATACAGACAGTAATCGCTGGCAAGATGTTGTTAAAAATCATACCTGTGAAATAATAACATATGGTGCAAGCGAGCAAAAAACGGATATAAAAGCTTCTAATATAGAATTTATAATGGAAAATGATTTTTTGGGAATGGGATTTACAGTGTCTGGAAAACTAGAAGGAAATGTAAAAGTATCTATTCCTGGTAGATTTTCTGTATATAATAGTTTGTGTGCGATGACAATTGCAAATGAATTAGGCGTTAGCCTAGAGCATATGAAAGAAGCGTTGGAAAATGTTAAAGTAACTGGAAGAATGGAACTTGCAAGTTCCAATGAAAATTACAAATTGATTATAGATTATGCGCATAATGAGGACGAAATGAATAACTTAATGGATACTATTTCAGAGTATCAGCCAGAAAGATTAGTATGTATTTTTGGCGGAGGCGGAAACCGTGCAAAAGCAAGAAGATATGACATGGGAGAAGTAGCTGGTAAATGGGCAGACTTGATTATTTTAACAGAAGATAATCCAAGATGGGAAGAATTAGATTCAATAAATCAAGATATCATTGAAGGGATTCGTAGAAGTCAAGGCAAGTACATTATAGTTAATAACAGAAAAGAAGCAATTAAATATGCAATGCAAAATGCAGAAAAAGGAGATATGATTCTTTTAATTGGAAAAGGACATGAAAATTATCAAGAAATTAGAGGAGTAAGATATCCTTGGGACGAAAGAAAAGCAGTAAAAGAGGCCGAACAAGAGCTAGAAAATACTGCAAAATAGAAAGGAAGAGGTAAGTTATGAATATATGGCATGATATACCAGAAAATAGAATTCAAAAAGATAATTTTATAGGAGTAGTAGAAATTACCAAAGGTGGAAAAAACAAATATGAATTAGACAAACAAACTGGAATGCTAAAATTAGATAGAGTTTTATATACAGCAACACATTATCCAACTAACTATGGTTTTATTCCAAGAACTTATGCAGAAGATAATGACCCTTTAGATGTTTTAATTTTGTGTGAAGAAAATATAGCACCACTAACATTAGTAGATTGTTATCCAATTGGGGTATTAATTATGAATGATGGTGGAGAAGAAGATGAAAAAATTATAGCAATTTGTAAACAAGATCCATATTTAAATGAATATAAAGATATTACTGAATTACCAAGACACATATCAGACGAAATAAAACATTTCTTTGAGGTATATAAGCAATTAGAGGGAAAAACAACAACAGTAGATAGAATGATAGGAAGACAAGGGGCAGAAACAATCATAGAAAAATGTATGAAAGCATACAAAGAAAAATTTGAACAAAACTAATATACAAATGGCGGTGAGAGGATGATATTAGAAAAAATTATATTTAATTTGTTAGCCTTTGCATTATTTACAATAATATTTATGAAAATGATTCGAAAAAATGATACTTCATATGTATATATATTAGGATTACAATTTTTAGGGTTAACAATTAATTTTATAGAATTGTTTTTTAATATAAAATTAAATCTATTTTTAAAGGTGATACTATATTTATTTTCAGTGCTAATGCCAATTATTATTTTAATAGTAGAATACAACAAAAAGATTGACTTTCCACAAATATTTCGATTAGCTGTTGCAAAATGGTATATGCATTTAGGAAAAACAGAAGAAGCAAAAGAATATTTATTTGGTCTAATTAATAAATATCCTAAAAGCTACTTAGGACATAAAATGTTAGCAGAGCTATATGAAAAAGAAGGCAAAAATGAAATTGCGATTGATGAATATATTAGGGTAACAGAAATTAATAACAAAGATATTCATATGAACTATAAAATTGCAAATTTATTAAATAAAGAAGGAAAAAATGAAGAAGCGGTTAATTTGTTACAAGATATTTTGAAACAAAAACCAGAACTATATGAAGGAACAGCTTTATTAGGAGAGATACTATTTTCACAAGAAAGATACAAGGAAGCTATTTTGGTTTATATGGGAGCATTAAAATATCATCCTGGAAATTATGATTTGTATTACAATTTGGGTATGAGTTGTACAATGATAAATGATTTTCAAAGAGCAAAGGAATTCTATGATAAAGCAGCAGAAATTAATAGTTTATTATATCATGCAAAACTTAGTCTTGGACAGATTGCAATGATTTATGGAGAGCTAGAAGAAGCAGAAAAGTATTTTAATGAAAGTGCAAAGGGCGAAGAAGTAGAGTCAGGGTCATATTACTATTTGGCACTAGTAGCATTATTAAAAGGTGACAAAGACAAGGCAATTAATTACATGAATGTTGCAATTCAATTAGAGCCGAAACTGTATCAAAAAATACAGAAAGAAACTGTTTTTATGCCAATTATGAAAAAGATAAATATACCAACAAGACAAGAAATAGAATCTGAAAAAGAAGGTAGATTAACCTTAAAACAAAGAAGAATTACCAGACATTTATCAAAAACTTGTAGTTTAGTAAGTAGTCTAAATAATGATGATATTAAAATGATGGTAAATGTGAAGAAAAAAGAAAAAGAGATAGAAGAAAAACAAAGAGGAAATGAATAAACTTAAGATATATATTATAAAAATCAACATATAATGTAAAAAACATTAAAATGGAGGTTTTTATGAAAAATAAGATAGGAATAATACGGTGGAGACCTAAGAATCATAAGGTTAGCAGAACTTTTTTATGAAGATGGTGACACCGTATTTCTTTATGGACAAGAAAAGTACTTCGAAAAAGAAAACACGAAATTTCATATATGCAATGATATAGAAGAATGTATTAGAAATTCAGATACAATTGTTGGTGCAGTTCCCTTATCGAAAGATGGAATAACGATTAACAGTCCATATAGTAGAAAAATGATAAGATTGGATACGTTATATCATAACCTTGAGCAAAAAGTGTTTATTGCAGGAGGAATTCCTACATGGTTTTATGAAAATAGAAAAATAGAAAATATGGATGTATTACAATTAGAAGAATTAACAATATTAAATGCAATTCCTACAGTAGAAGGTACTATTAAAATTGCAATAGAAGAAAGCGAAAAGACAATTCACGAAAGCAATGTTTTAATTTACGGATTTGGCAGAATTGGAAAAATACTATGTGAAAAGTTCCAGGGACTTGGAGCAAATGTGTATTGCGTTTCACGAAGGGAATCTGACTTTGCATGGATAAAAGAAAAAAGATATGAACCAGTAACATATGAGCAGGTACAAAGCAAAATAGAAAATATGGATATTATTATTAACACAGTGCCAAGTAGGGTAATAGAAAAGGAACAAATCAAAAAAGTAAAGCAAGATAGTGTTATTATAGATGTTGCATCTAGTCCAGGAGGGGTTGACAAAGAAGCGGCTAAGGAGTATAAAATAAAAGTGATAACAGCTTTGGGGCTTCCTGGAAAAGTTGCTCCCAAAACAGCTGCTAAATACATAAAAACAATGATTGACAAAAGAATAAAATAAAAAGGAGGAAGAAATATGACGATATTTCAATCAGCTATTTTAGGAATTGTACAGGGGTTAACGGAGTTTTTGCCAATTTCTAGTTCAGGTCATTTAAATGTTTTTCCATGGTTATTTAATTGGGAAATGTTATCAGATGGAATGGATGTGGCATTACATATAGGAACATTACTAGCATTAATTCTATTCTTTTTTAAGGATTGGGTAGGATTAATAAAAGCAGGATATCAAAAAGCAATAAAAAAAGAAGATTCGCAAGAAGGAAGAATATTTTGGTATTTAGTGGCAGCAACAATACCTGCTGGAATATTAAGCTTAATATTAGATAAGATATCAGATGGAATTGTAGGAGATAACATTAATTTTCAAATGAAAATTATTTCATTTGCACTAATTATTATGGGAATAATTCTATATATAGTAGATAAGAAGTCAAAAAATACAGTGGACTATAAACATATTACATTAAAGCAATCTGTACTTGTAGGAATATCACAAGCAATTGCAGCTGCATTTCCAGGAGTTTCTAGGTCTGGAATTACAATGACAGTAGCAAGAGCTTTGAAGATAGATAGAGAAAGTGCTGCAAAATTTTCTTTTTTACTAGCAATGCCAATTACTTTTGCAGCAGTGATATTTGATTTGCCAAAGTTTACTTTTGATTTAAGTTTATTAGTTGGAATATTAGCAAGCTTTATAGTAGGAGTTATTGTTATTAAATTTTTGATGGAATACTTAAAAAAAGGTAGCTTTAAACTTTTTGCAATTTATAGAGTAATATTCGGAATTGTGATTATGATAATTGCTTTTATGAGATAATTCATAAAAAACGAAAAATGACATATGATAAATATGTCATTTTTTATACAAAAATAAATGTTACAATTATGTTACAAAAATATTACAATTATATTAAATATATAAATAGGATATTGACTTTTTATAAAAAAACGATAAAATTAAGACTGAAAATGCGGTTTAGATATGTTAATTGTAGAATTTTGATGAAAAAGGAAAAACATTCAAGTATGATTTATTGCATTTGGTAAAATATAAGAGTATTAATGATAGAAAAAACGAAGGAGAATAAAATGGCGAGCTGTTTAGGATTATATATTGAAAGTAATGTAATTAAATATGCAAAAGTAACCAAAGAGCGTGAAGCTTTAAAAATAGAATCTTTCGGAATGAAATTTTATGAAAAATTAGGGGATGCAATAAAGCAAATTATTTCAGAAACCTTTAGTTATAAAGTTCCAATTACTGTTAATTTATCAGAAGACATGTATAACTATTTTTATATGTTTAGCATGCTTAATAAAAATGATTTAAAAAAGGCAATTGAAACAGAGTTTGAATCATATTGTTATGACAAAAATGTAAATAAAAATGCATTTTTGGGAAGATATGCATTATGCAATACAATTGATGATAAAGATAAAATAAAAGTAATATATGTATCAGCGAATAAAGCAGTAATTGCAAAAGCAGAGCAACTAACAGATGATACAAAAGCTTCTAATATAACACCAATAGGGACTAGCATTGCAAATATAGTTTCTATTAAGCCAAAAGAAAATATTTTAATTGTTAATATGGAAGAAAAAACAACCATTACAACAATTGTAAATCAAAAAGTATATGAAGTTAACAAGTTAGAAGAAGGCGCAGGGCAAATATTAGAAAAAATTAATATAAAAGAAAATTCTTTTTCAAAAGCATATGAAATATGTAAAAATTCAACAATTTATACAATGGAAGGTAAAGAGTTACAAGATGAAGAAAATGAATATCTTGATGACATTATGCCAACATTATATAAAATTGTAGAACAAGTAAGAGAATATACAGCTAGTACAACTATAAAATTTGATAAAATTTATATAACAGGAACAATGTCAGCTGTTAATAATGTTGATTTATACTTTCAAGAATTCTTTGGTACAGAAAAGTGTGAAATATTAAAACCTTACTTTGTAACAGACAATGTAAAAATTAACATGAAAGACTATATTGAAGTGAATTCAGCAATTGCACTTGCTTTACAAGGACTAGGCTATGGAATTCAAAATATGAACTTTGGAAGTGCAGGCATAGGAAATAAACTAAAAGATTTAATGAAAATAGAAGTAGGTGGTTCTAAAAATAAAAAAGGAACATCTAAAACATCGAATTTTCAGTTTAAATTAAGCTTAAGTGATTTAAAAACAAGATTAGATGCAACTGAAAGATGGCTATTAAGAACTGCTGGTGGAATACTAATATTAACATTAATATATTCAGGTTTTTCAGTTTATTTAAATCAGCAGATATCAAGCAAAATAGCTGAGGTACAAGAAGTAGACAGATATACAAGAGAGCAAATTAGTTTGGTGGCAGCAGATGACACAGCTGTAAAACAAAAAACAAATCGATATAAAGAATTGGCAGATAACTTAAGACAAATCAATACTCAAATAGAGGAAAATACAAAATCAAAAGATGTAATTCCAAATTTATTAATACAAATTCAATCTGTTATACCAGAAGATGTACAAATAACAGAAGTAGAAAATACAAGTGGAACACATGTGGTAATAAAAGCACAAGCAAGAAAGTATGAACAATTAGGATACTTTAAAGCAAAAATAAAAGAAGATAATGTGCTAACTAAAAATACAGTGATATCTTCAGAAGCAGAAAAAGATGGAGACTACATTAAAGTGTCAATAGAGGGGGAATTGCCATGAAAAAATTACTAATTTCAATTTTGATTGCATTACTAGTTATTTTGGCATATTTCGCTATATTTGAAGGACTATCATTTGGAGAATTATCCATACTAAGCGTAATAGAAATAAAAGAAGCCAATGACACATTAACATCTAGTATAGAGCAAGCAAATGCATTATTAAAAAATGATTATCCAGCAGAACAAGATAAATTATTAGAATCAATAAAAGAACTAGGGAGTAGTAAAGCAGAATATTTTGATTTAGCAAAAGTAAGTACAGAAGGAGAAATAACAAAAGCCAATACAGAAGAAACTTATTTAAGAGAATATTTATGGACAAGAGTTGGTAGACATGCTACATCAAAAGGTGTTAACATTAAAATGGACGTACTTAGTGGAGATATGGGAGAAGAAACATTAAAGAACTTAAGCTTCACAGTAGATGGACAATATGTTGGAATTATTCAATTTATATCAGCATTAGAAAATGATGACAAATTGAATTTCAAAATAGAAAACTTCAAAATGACAAAAGGTGGTTCAAACTTGACAGCAACATTCAATGTTAGAAATGTTAGAATAAAATCAGAAGCTGGTGCAACAAATCCAATAACTAGAACAGAAGAAGATACAACCACACAAGGAGCAAGTGATGTTGGTGGGCAAGATGAGCAACCATAAGAATGGAGGAGAAAATGATTAAGTCAATTATAAAGGAAACTTTTATTATGTTATTATTGTGTATAGCAATAGTATTATTATTAGGAATACTATTTTATGACTATATTCCTACAAATAGAGTTATACCAACAAAAGAAGCGTATTCTACTCCAAATAATGTAAAAACAGAAATAGAAGAACAAATAACAGAAATAGAAAAAACAGAAATTTCCTATGAAATAACAGATGCAGATTTAAATATTTATAAACAAACATCAAGTTATAAACCAGGAAAGAAAGATCCATTTTCATCGCCAGAAGAAAAAAGTGAAAATGTTGGAAACAATGGTGGTAATAGTACTGGAAATACAAACACAAATGATAACAATACACAAAATAACGAACCAAAGAATGAAACACCTACCAAAGATAAAAATTCAACAGGTACTTTTTTCAATGATGAAGGTATCAAATAATTAATAATGGTTATATTTATATTATATAGATATATACAAAAATATTTTTTAAGGAGGAATTTTTTATGTTAAGAAATCAACATGGTATCACACTTGTAGCTTTAGTTGTAACAATCGTTATCTTAATTATATTAGCTACAATCAGTATTTCAATAGTATTGAATGGTGGTCTTGTAGACAAAGCTACAAAAGGAAAAGACTTATATGAAAATGAACAAAACAAATTCAATGAAGTTGAATCTAATGCAGTTAATTACATTGATCAAATAATGAAAGACTTACAAGTACCAACACAACCAGGGGAATAAAACCCAATAAGCAGTTTTAAACGGTTTAAAATTGATTTAAACTTAAATATGAGGTTATCTATAATATCATTTGATGATAATTGTATTTAGGTAACCTCTATTTATATAAAGGAGGAAAATATGGACTATATATTATATCTACTAATTTTTTGTATGGGTACAGTATTTGGCAGTTTTTTTACTTTAGCTGTATATAGAATTCCATTAAGACAAGATATAACACATACTCGTTCATATTGTCCAAATTGCAATCATAAACTATCTTTTTGGGATATGATTCCAATATTTAGTTATATTTTTTTAGGTGGAAAGTGTAGATACTGTAAAAAAGAAATTAGAATAAGATATTTACTTTTAGAAGTGCTATCAGGAGTTGTATTTGTATTATTTACAATATCTATTAAATTGAATATGCTTTCTATTTTAAATGGAAATATGGGACAAATTGCCTATTTTATAATGGGATTATTGTATATTGCTACTTTATTTATTATAGCAGGAATTGACAAAGAAAATATAAAAATTGAAAAGCCAGTTATATTATTTGGCTTTGTTTGCGTTACAATATATATAATGTATCTATGGATAGTAGAACACGACCCTAATATATATAGATATGTCATATATTTAGCGCTAATATGCACTTTAACAGTGATTAATACGATTTACTTAAGAAAAAAAGCAAAGAATAGTTATGCAATTGATGTAGTACTTGTATTATTACTAATGTTAATGTATACATATGAAGTTGTGTGCATTTACACAGTTTCGATTACTTTAATGACAATTGGCTTGCATATGCTATTGGAGAAAATGGTAATAGACAAAAGTAAATTTATAAAAACAGAAAAACAAATAGGAACAAAAGTACCGATTGGTTTCTATATGTGTAGCATTAATTTATTATTACTAATAACAACAAATTTCATTATTTTTAGATAGGTGATAAAATGAAAAAAAAGCAAAAAAGAATTCAATTAAATATAGCATCAAACAAAGGATTTACAATGACAGATGTTGTTATTGCACTTATCATTTTTACAATTTTTACAGGAACAATTGGCTCTTTTATGTATGCATCATATAAAATGAATTTGCAGACAAAAATGTCTGGCTCAGCAGTTAATTATGCAATGGAGATATTAGAAGATATTGATAAAATTGCATATGAAGAAGTAACAAATGGAATGGAAAGCAAGTATATTCAAAAATACGCGATTCCATCAGGATTTAGATTATCTATTCAAGTATCTAATTATAAAGAAGAAGATATTATTAAAAAAGTGAAGGTAACAGTATCTTATGAACTTGCTAAAAATACGCAGGACATTGTAATAGAAAGAATGAAGATTAAAGAAGAATAGAAAGGAAATAATGAATGATGAAATCAGAAAAAGGTGTTACATTAACCGCTTTAGTAGTCTATATGATTGTATTTATGATTGTGTTAAGTATCATGTCTACTATTTCAGCGCATTTTTATAAGAATATAGCAGGTATAAAAAATTCACCACAGTATATAGCAGAGTTTAATAAATTTAGTATGTTTTTTGTAGCAGATGTTAAAAAAAATAACGAAATTAATACGATAACAGATACAACACTTGAATTTGCAGATGGAACTTCATACCGTTATGAAAATGGAAGTATTTATCGAAATGATAAAAAAATTGCAAGATATGTAAAATCATTTAAATTTACACAAGATAGTTACAAAGTAAATAGTACAATAAAAAATATAGTAAATGTTAATACAACTCTAGGAAATAAAAATGAAAATATGACAAGAAACATAGATTTTGTTTTAAAATACTGGTAAATAAATGTAATTAGAAGATTTAACTATTACTAAGGAATAAAATATAGTATAATATTAAGTGAGATAAACAAAAGAAAGGAGTACCTTATGGAAGGAAATAAGAAACAGCCACTAGGGATTGAACTAGTAAAAAGAGGAATTGTAACAGAATCTGATATTAGTAGAGCTTTAGATTACCAAAAGGCAGAGCCAAAGAAAAAAATAGGAGATATTTTAAATATATTAGGAGTATGTGACCCTTATATATTAATTGATGCTGTAGGAGATATACTAAACGAAAAGGCAATTTACTTGAAAGAGTCAGATGTTTTATTAAATATACCAGATTATATATCTTTAGATATTGTAAAAAGGAATAAAGCAATTCCATTTGCAGAAGAAGGGGGAAAAATTAAAGTATGCTTTGCAGACACCTCTAATAAACGTTCTGTAGATACAGTAAGGTTACTATTATTAAACAAAGGCTTAGTAATGGAAAAATATATCACATTTGAAACAAACGTGGATGCAATTTTGAACTCATTAGAAGGCAATGGAGAAAATATAGAATTAAATGCAGATGTTTCTGGTTTTCTAGATAGTGTTATTAAATCAGCCATGGATAAAAGAGCAAGTGACGTTCATATTGAACCAATGCAAGATGCATTAAGAATTAGATATAGAATTGATGGTCAATTAATTACGGCTGCGACTGTAGATACCGAAAGATTACCACAAATTATAGGAAGACTAAAAGCTATTTCAAATATGCACCAAGAAAAACAAGAATCACAAGATGGTAGAATTATTATGTATCCTGAATACAATATTCGTGTATCATCACAACCAAATATTTATGGAGAAAAATTTGTTTTAAGATTATTAAAGAAAAATGCTGATGTAAAGCAAATATTTGATTTGGGATTTCCAAAAGACCAACAATTAGTAAAAAATGCTTTTAATAAAAAGAATAGTGTTACAGTTATTGCAGCACCAACAGGTGAAGGAAAAACGACGACTCTATATAGTATTATAGATTACTTAAATAAACCAGAAATTAATATTACAACAATAGAAGACCCAGTAGAAATTCGTATTAATGGTTTAAATCAAATAGAAATAGATGAAAAAAGTAAAAGCACCTTTGCAGGAGCTTTAAGAACAGTATTAAGACAAGATCCAGACATCATTCTTGTAGGAGAAATTAGAGATACAGAAACAGCAGAAATAGCAATGCAAGCAGGACAAACAGGTCACTACGTATTATCAACAATACATACCATTGACAGCGTTGAAGTTATTACAAGATTAAGAAAAATGGGAATTTCAAATTATGATATATCAAGTACACTTGCAACAACTGTATCACAGAGGTTAGTAAGAAAACTATGCCCACATTGTGCAAGAGAAAGAGAATTTACAAAAGAAGAAAAAGATATTATTAAATCAATAGGAAAAAAACACGGTGTAGAATTTGATTTAGAAGGCAAGAAAACATATGAAGCAATGGGATGTAAAAAATGTAATAACACAGGATATTATGGAAGAATTGCAGCATTTGAAGTCCTAATTTTAAATGATGAAATTAGAGCATTAATTGCCAACGATGCTTCTGCTTTAGAAATTAAAAATGAAGCAACCAAGTCTGGTTATGTACCATTAGTTATTGATGGCATCTATAAAATACTAGATGGTGTAACAAACTTACAAGAGCTTAATAATAAACTAGCATTATATTAAAGCCAAATAAGGAGGAAAACAAATGATAGACATTGATAAAATATTAAGTACGGCAAAAGTAAAAGATGCATCAGATATCCATTTGATATGTGGACTAAAGCCTATGCTAAGAATTAGAAGAGAATTAATAGAGTGTGAAGGATCAGAAGAACTTACAGTAGAAGATATGAATGAAGCATATGACTATTTTGTAAGAGGGAATTTAGATAAAGATGAAGTTTTTAAAACAACCAAAAAACTAGATTGCTCTTATGAGTTTGAAGATATTCGTTTAAGGGTAAATATATCACAAGCAGATGAAGTACCAATTTTTACACTAAGATTAATTAAAAACAAATTACCAAAATATGAAGAATTAGGTGTACCAGACATTGTTAGAAGAATGACATATCAACCACAAGGGCTGATTTTGGTAACAGGAAAAACAAACTCGGGAAAAACAACAACTTTAAATGCTTTAATCAATGAAATTAATGAAGCACAAAACAAGAAAATATTAACACTAGAAAACCCAGTAGAATACAAACATATATCTAAAAAATCAATTATTGTTCAAAAAGAAATTGGTTTAGGAAGAGATTGTTTAACATTTAGCTCTGGTGTAAAGAACTCTTTAAGAGAAGACTGTGATATTTTAGTAATTGGAGAGATTAGAGATAGAGAAACAATGGAAGCAGCCATTGAAACAGCAGAAGCAGGTCACTTAGTAATAGGAACACTTCATACAAAATCATGTGCAGAAACAATCGACAGAATGGTAAATTTCTATGACATAAGAGACCAACAAACTGTAAAATATTTAATTTCATCATTATTAAAATTAGTAATTGCACAAAGACTATTACCAGCTAAAAATGGAAAATTGGCATTAGTTCCTGAAGTTATGGTTGTAGATAATATAATTTCGGGTATAATAAGAAAAGAAAAGATTAGTGTTTCAGAAATAGAAGATGCAATTCAGAGTAATAGCGAAAAAGGAAGTATTGGATTAATTAATTCTATTGCAGAGCTATTTGTAGATGATGTTATTACATTAGATCAAGCAAAAGCACAAATAGAAGAGAAAAATATTGAAACATTAAACAGAACTATCATGCAATTAAGAATAAAAAAAGAAAGAGAAAATAAAATCAATCAATAAATCTATTATGTGTATAGTATAATAGAAGAAGGAGGAGAAGATGCCAGAATATGTTTATAGAGCAGTAACATCAAAAGGGCAAATCATCAAAAACAAAGTAGAAGATGTTAACAAAAACTCTTTAATAAAAAGGCTAAAAAGTAATGACTATATCCCAATTAGTATTACACAAGTAGGATATAAAAGTAAGAAAACAAAAGTAAATAAAAGAAATATGATGGATATTGATGATATTATGAAACAAGCTAATTCAGCAAATGTCTTACAAGGTAGAGCTGCTTATAAACCTAGTATAAAAGAAAGAGTTAATTTAGCGTTATCTAGAGATGAAAAAATTACATCAAGAGATATTATTATATTTACTCAAAATTTCTATTTACTAAAAAAGGCAAACTTCAATAATATACATGCATTAAGCACTATTATAGATAGTACCGAAAACTTATCACTAAGGGGGGTTTTGCAAGATATTTTAGCAGGTGTTGAAGCTGGTGAATATATGTATACAACAATGGAATATTATTCAAATATATTCCCATATATTTATACCAACATGATTAGGGTTGGAGAATTATCAGGTTCTCTTACAAAATCATTAGAACAAGCAGTTAAATATTTAGAAAACTCTTCAGATACAAGTTCAAGGTTAAGAAGCATTATTATACCAAATGCAGCACAACTAATTTTGCTAGTAGGATTACTAGTATTTGGTGTTGCTTACATTATTCCATTAATTCAAAAATCATTTGCAGATGCAGGATCTAGTGCACAGCTTCCAGGTATTACACTATGGTTTGTAGATTTTTGTAATCAAATAGCAGCCAATTGGTATATTCCAACTGTTATTTTTGGTGGAATTGTAGCAATTATTATCACATATATTAATACGCCAAAAGGAAAGTATAATTTCCACTACTTTAAATACAAAATGCCTGTATTTGGAAAGTTAATTTATGCAATGGATTTCTCAAGATTAATGAGAGCAATGCTGTTAAACTTAGAAAATGGAATGAGAATTCAAGAGGCATTAGAAGTTAGTAAGTCAGTTGTGAAAAACTATGTTATGCTATCCATTATTGAGACTTCAATTAATAACCTATTAATAGGTGGATCTTGGATAGAACCTTTTGAAAATTCAGGTCTATCATCTACAATGCAAACAGAAATGTTAAAAATAGGTATGCAAACAGACCTTGTAGAGATGATGGGAAAATTAGTTGAATATATGGAAATAGATATCGAAAATTTAATGAGAAAGGTAATGAGCGTGTTACCACAAATTGTATACTCAATTGTTGGTGCAGCCCTAATCTTCTTAGTAATTGTTATCATCGTACCTTGTGTACAATTATATATGGGTGATTGGATCTTTGATTCAGTTGATTTACCAGAAGGTTTCTAAAACCAAAAGATGGAATAAAATGTTTATAAAAAGAAATTGGCAGGTACAAACAATGGTTGTACCTGCCAATTTAAATAAAGATGACATATGGAAGGAATAGAATAATATGAAAATTGGAATTGATATGGGAGGAAGCCATATAGCAATTGCAACTGTAAATAATGAAGGTAAAATTGTAAAAAAGATAGAGCAAGATTTGTTAGAAAACCAAAGAAATACACAATATATATTAAATTATGTGGATAAGGCGATAGAAAAATTAAGTAAAACTGTAAATATAGATGGGATTGGAATTGCATGTCCTGGAAACGCAGAAGGAAGTAAAATACAAAATTTGGTAAATTTATCCATACCAGAAATTGATTTTAAAGAACTTGAGAAGAAATATCAAGTAAGAATAAAAAGTATAAATGATGCAAAGGCAGCTGCTATAGCAGAAAAAACATATGGAGCTCTAAGGAAAAGTAATGATTGTGTGTTTTTATGTTTGGGAACAGGAATTGGTGGTGCAGTATTTTTAAGCAATCAATTATTAATGGCAAGTAGAAATCCTGGATTTGAATTAGGGCATATGGTAATTGAGAAAGAAGGAATAGAGTGCAAATGTGGAAAACGAGGGTGCTTTGAAACATATTGTTCGATGAAACGATTTAAAGAAAATATAAGCAGAGCCTTAGAGCAAATTGCACCAGAGGAGCATATAGAAAATGGTGCACAGTTAAAATGTATTTTGGAAAAGTACATACATAGTGCAGAAATTAGTCAAATAGTAGAAACGTATATTGATAATTTGGTAATTGGGTTATCAAATGTAATTGATATATTTGAGCCAGAGACAATATGTTTAGGAGGAAGCTTTGTCTATTTTGAGGATATTTTATATAAGGCTTTAATGGTAGAAATGAGAAATAGAAGATATGTATTTAATAAACAGGAACTTCCTAAAATAGAGCTTGCTAAGTTGGGGAATGATGCAGGAATAATAGGAGCAACTTTAATATAGTTTGCTTTAAGTAGTTTATTTTAATAAGGCCGAGAAGTGTAGTACAAACAGTACCCTTCTCGGCTTTCCTCTACTCTATAGGCAGATTAGAAGATAATGGTTTGGAAGAGGTGAATTTAAAAAGTGTTATCAATAGCTTGTGGAATAGGAAATGAAAAAATTGGGAAAAAGTAGGGCATTTTGGAAAGATTTGTGGTAGAATAGAAATATGAAAAAAAGAGTTTTTGAGGAGTGGAATGAAAAGTAGAAAAAAGATAATAATAATTAGTAGTATGATAGCTGCGTTTGTTATTACTGGGATAATAGTGATAATGGTAACAAACAGGACAAAGACAAAAGAAGTATTTGCAGAAAAAACAGAAGATGTAATACCACCAGTAATAACCTTAAAAGGAAAAAAAGAGATAATTTTAAAAGGCAGTGAGGAATACAAAGAAGATGGATATTCAGCAATAGATAATGTAGAAGGAAGTATTGTTGATAGAGTTTGTAGGACAAAACAAATTGTTAGTGAGAAAGAATATAAAATTATTTATTCGGTGAAAGATAAGTCTGGAAATATGGCAACAGCCGAAAGAATTATTCATTTAGAAAAAGAAGGAACTATTTATTTGACTTTTGATGATGGACCATCTGAAAGTTCAACACCTAAGATACTAGATATTTTAAAGAAACATAATATAAAAGCCACTTTCTTTATTTTAAACTATTCGGACCAAGCTACAGAAAATCTTGTAAAAAGAGAAGTAGCAGAAGGGCATACCGTAGGAATCCATGGATATTCACATGATTATAAAAAGATATACAAGTCAGAAAAAGCATATATGGAGAATTTAAATAAATTGCAAAATAAAATATATCAGTCTACTGGAATAAAGAGTACTATTACAAGGTTTCCTGGTGGAAGTTCTAATACAATTAGTGATTTTAACCCAGGAATTATGACAAAACTTAGCAAAAAGATACAAAAGGAGGGGTATACTTATTTTGACTGGAATGTTGACTCGGATGATGCAGTAGGCGCCAAGAATGCAAAAGAGGTTTATAACAATGTAACGAGAGGATTATATAAAAAAGGAAGAAATGTGGTATTGATGCACGATTTTGCAGGAAACAAAAAAACGATAAATGCATTAGAAAAAATTATAGAATATGGCAAAAAAAATGGATATCGTTTTGAAACAATTACAACTGATACACCTGCGATTAGGCATGATATTAACAACTAAGTTGACAAAATGAATAAAAAATAGTATAATAATAGGCAGTTGTTACCAAACTAGGTAAAGAAGAGATTTATATATGATATTGATAAAATGAGATAAGAAATAGGAAAACAATATTGTAAACAAAATAGAAACGGGTTATAAAATTATTTTTTATTATAAATTATGAATAAATATGAAAAGATAGGGCGGAAAAAGAGGCATATTTATTCATAGTGGTATTTTGTGCGTGAAAAAAAGAAATTTTAAATCCTTTTTAAGTAGTTTATAGTATCAAACTACTTTTTTTAATTTTGCATTTGCAATGTTAGACACACATATATAAATGAGAACTAAAAGAAAGGAAGAAAAAATGAGCGAAGAAGAAAATATAATGAAAGAGAAAACAGAAAGAAAACCTCGTAAACCAAGAACAAATACGAGTAGAAAAACAACAACAAAAGAAAATGGAGAAAATAAAAAGAAAGTACAAAAAAATGAAAAAAAGGATACAACTAAAAAGACACAAAAATCAGTTGGCATGGAAGAAAGAAGAAAATTACCAAGAAGACCAGCCAATACTCCAAAATTTGAATATAAAAGGGATAATCTAAAAATTATACCATTAGGAGGATTAGATGAAATAGGAAAAAACATTACTGTTTTTGAATATGGAAATGAAATTGTTTTAGTAGACTGTGGATTAGAATTTCCAGAAGATGATATGCTAGGAGTAGACTTAGTTATTCCAGATATTACGTATTTAGAGAAAAATAAAGATAAAATAAAGGGATTAGTTATTACTCATGGACATGAAGACCATATTGGTTCAATACCATATTTATTAAAACAAATTAATATTCCAATTTATGCAACAAAACTAACAATTGGTTTAATTAGAAACAAGTTAGAAGAACATAAACTACTTGCTAGTACAAAGTTGGTAACAGTAGAACAAGGGCAAACAGTGCATTTTGGAAATATAAGAGTAGAATTTATTAGAAGTAGCCATAGTATACCAGATTCAGTTATGCTTGCTATTCATACACCAGCTGGAATTGTTCTTCATACAGGAGATTTTAAAATTGACTATACTCCAATTGATGGTGGCATCATGGATTTAGGAAGGATTGCAGAACTTGGAAATAAAGGAATTGTAGCACTTCTTTCAGATAGCACTAATGCAGAAAGAAAAGGATTTACGATGTCTGAAAGTTCAGTAGGAGAAGTATTTGACAAATTATTCTTGCATAATACAAAAAGAATTGTGGTAGCAACTTTTGCGTCAAATGTACACAGAGTGCAACAAATTGTAAATAGTGCTGTAAAATATGGAAGAAAGATAGCTGTTTGTGGAAGAAGCATGATAAATATGATAGAAACAGCAAGAAGTTTAGGATATATTGAAGCACCAGAGAACTTATTTATTGACATTGATATGATTAAAAACTATACAGATGATCAGTTAGTCATTATTACAACAGGAAGCCAAGGAGAAACCATGTCAGCATTAACAAGAATGGCAGCAGGAGAGCACAAAAAGGTGTCTATTACACCAAATGATATGGTTATTATTTCTGCAACACCTATTCCAGGAAATGAAAAATTAGTTTCAAATGTTATTAATGATTTAATGCAAATAGGAGCAGAAGTAATTTATAGTGCTTTAGAAGATATACATGTGTCAGGACATGCTTGCCAAGAAGAACAAAAGCTAATATTAGCTTTAGCAAAACCAAAATTCTTTATTCCAGTGCATGGTGAATATAGACAATTAAGAGCACATGCTGAAACTGCTAAAAAGATGGGAATACCACCAGAAAATATATTCTTATTAAACAATGGTAGGGTATTAGAAGTAAACAAAAAAGAAGCAAAACTTACAACATCAGTTCCATCAGGCAAAATATTAGTAGATGGATTAGGCGTAGGAGATGTAGGAAATATTGTACTTCGTGACAGACAACATTTATCACAAGATGGACTAATTGTAATTGTTATGACAATGGATAGAGGCTCTGGAGAAATCATATCTGGACCAGATGTAGTATCAAGAGGGTTTGTATATGTAAGAGAATCTGAAAATTTAATGGAAGATGTTAAAAGAGTTATTAGAGAAGAAGTAAGAAACTTTGAAGAAGAGGGAATTCGTGACTGGAGCACAATTAAATCTACATTAAAAGACAACCTAAGAGATTACATTTTCCAAAAAACAAAACGTAACCCAATGATATTGCCGATTATAATGGAAGTGTAATATGAAACCAATATCTTGTAATATAAATGTAAAAAGATGTAAATTTATATTGACGATATAAATAAAAAATAGTATAATGAATATACTAAGAATAAGATAGATAAGCTATCTTAGGTGTGCTGACACTAAAAATCCGAAATGCTTATGAGACGAATGTGCTCATTGTTGGCGGACAACGTAAAAATCCGAAATGCTTATGAGACGAATGTGTTCATTGTTGGCGGACAACGTAAAAATCAGTATAACGGGGGCGTATAAATATTGATACAATATTTATACGCTACTTTTATATTTCAGGAGGGAAATTTATAGATTGAACAAAAAAGAAGCATTAAGCATTATTATAAAAGGTGCAGAAGAATATCATAAAAATTTAGAAAACAAAAACTTACTAATTATCTATGAAAAAGATGATGTAGTTGATTTTATCGAAACAAATTTTTATCCCCGTAATTTCTTACATTTAACTGGAATTGAGATAATAAATAAAAAAATACATTCAAGTGTTGAATTTTACAATTTATGTTTAAAGAAACGAATTAGTATCAATGATTTTTCTTTCAAAAAAGATGGAACTTCTATCTTAAAATTACAATCTTTAATCCAAGTATTTCAAATATATAAAAATGCTAAAATAATAGGACAATATAATAATCAGAGACCGTATTTAAGGACAAATATACTAGTAGGGAATATTAATTATTGTATGGGATTTATAAAAAAACAAGAATTATGAGATTCCTAATACAATTTTAAAAGAGGACATTAGAAAAATTACCAACGAACAATTTAGAGTAGTGAGAATATATAGAAAAGGAGTAAAAGAAAAACAATATATAGAACAAACCTATTCGAATAAAAAGATTAATATAGACAAGCACACTCTAGAAAATGTAACATCTCATAAAATTTACATAAAAGAATAATTAAAAAATATTGTAAGATGATATAATTTTTGGTATAATACCATAGAAAAGTAAAAACTGATGAAGGGAATGAATTGTATGAATTACAAAGATTTAGCAGATTTAATATTTCCAAATGCAAAGGAAATAGCATATTATGAAGAAAAATACCCAGAAAGAAATTTACCAGAAGGAGCAGTTGTTACAAGATTTGCACCAAGTCCAACAGGATTTGTACATGTAGGAGGGTTATACCAAGCCTTAGTTGCAAGAACAGTTGCTAAGAAAACAGAAGGAGTATTCTTTTTAAGGGTAGAAGATACAGACCAAAAAAGAGAAGTAGAAAATGGCGTTACAGGAATTGTGAATTCTTTAAAAGATTTTGATATGGCACCAGACGAAGGTATGGTTACAGAGATAGACGAAATAGGAAACTATGGACCATATAAACAAAGTAGTAGAAAAGAAATCTATGAAGCATATGCAAAATATTTAATTGAGCAAGGAAAGGCATATCCATGTTTTGCTAGTAGCGAAGAATTAGAAGAAATGCGTGCAAAACAAGAAGCAGCTAAAATTAGACCAGGATATTATGGAGTATGGGCAAAATATAGAAACTTGCCAGTAGATGAAGCCATAGAAAAAATAAAAAATGGAGAAGACTATATTATTCGATTTAGATCACCAGGAAGAGAAGACAGAAAAATAAAACATAAAGATGTCATAAAAGGAAATGTAGACTTTCCAGAAAATGATCAAGATATCGTTATTATTAAAGCAGATGGTCTTCCAACATATCACTTTGCACATGCAGTAGATGACCATCTAATGAGAACAACACATATTATTAGAAGTGATGAATGGTTATCTTCAGTACCACTACATTTACAATTATTCCAAGAACTAGGATTTAAAGTGCCAAAATATGCACACATTTCGCCAATTATGAAAAATGACAATGGAAACAAGCGTAAATTAAGTAAAAGAAAAGACCCAGAAGCTGCTGTATCATACTACAAAGAAGAGGGAATCCCAACAGATGCAGTAAAAGAATATCTTTTAAACATTGCAAATTCTACATTTGAAAATTGGAGAAGAGCAAATCCAGATAAAAACATAGAAGAATTTGATTTTCAATTAAATAAAATGAGTGTCAGTGGAGCACTATTTGATATGGTAAAACTATTAGATATAGGAAAAACAGTAATATCAAAAATGACAGCAGAACAAGTATATGCAAAATCCTTAGAATGGGCAAAAGAATACGATGAAGAGTTAGCTACATTATTTGAAAATAATAAAGAATATTCATTAAAAATCTTAGGAATTGAAAGAGGAAATGCAAAACCAAGAAAAGATATTAGCAAGTGGCACGATTTAAAAAATGCAATTATATACATGTATGATAATGAATTTTTAAATAGAGAAATACAATATGATTATGCTAAAGTATCTAGAAAAGAAGAAATTGTTAAAATATTAAATTTATATAAAGAAAAATATTTTCATATAGCAGATGACAAACAAACTTGGTTTGATAAAATAAAAGATTTAGCAGAAGAAGTTGGATTTGCAAGAGAAGTAAAAGAATACAAAAAAGAACCAGAAAAATGGCCAGGACATGTTGGAGATATTAGTACAGTACTAAGAGTAGCATTAACAGGAAGACAAAACACGCCAGATATGTATGAAATTATGCAAGTTTTAGGAAAAGATAGTGTAATTGCAAGACTAGAAAAAGCAATACAAAATGAGGGTAAATAAAGATAGGTGAAATAAAAATGGAGTATCAGATAGGAGATAAAGTTCAAACTAAGAAAGTACATCCTTGTGGAAGCAAAATATGGGAGATTACACGTGTTGGAGTAGATTTTAAATTAAAATGTACTGGTTGTGGACATGTTATTATGCTAGATAGACAAAAAGCATTAAAAATGATTACCAAAAAGATAGAAGAATAAAAACAAGAGATTGTCTTAAGTCTAAGACAATCTCTTGTTTTTTAGCATTCTTACAACTCAATTCCCTCTAGTTCTTTGGCTTTCTCAACCAAACAAGAGCGGAAAGTTAGGTTCATAATAATGAAATTATTTCCGGAAATTGAAACTTGTTTGGAAAGACATTTGCCATCCGAATTATTAGGGTGGTAAATAATCGCGCTAGTAGAAAGGCTACATGCGTAGTTCATGAAATTGGTGGCAGCTTCCTCGGTCGGAAATTCGAAACGATAAGTCGGCACATTCTTTCTGAACATTTTGGACATAAAATGTCCTCCTTTCATTGATGCTACTACATAAATGTATTAATATTATAATACTATTTCCAAAATAAGTCAATAAAATTACATAATATATTTTTCAACTTCTTCCCAAGCTACATTTGTATAAATTTTCCTTTCAGAAGAAAAAGGAAGAAAGGTAAAATCATGTAGTGGATTTAATACATCTTGTATCTGCAAAACAGCGTCATCTACTTTTGTAACAGCAATTTTATCTGCCTTGCTGGTAATAATTATAAAAGGCTTTCCAGAACGAACAACATAATGATACATTAATTTATCATTATCGGTAGGCGCATGGCGAATGTCGATTAGAAAAATAATCAGTGAAATATTTTTACTAGTTGATAAATATTCTTCTATAAATGTTCCAACTTTGGCTTGTTCTACTTTAGACATTTTGCTATATCCATAACCTGGTAAGTCTACAAAGTAGAAAGAATGGTTAACATCATAAAAGTTAATTTGTCTAGTTTTTCCAGGTTCACTACTAGTTCTGGCTAGTTTTTTTCTATTTAACATTGTATTAATAAAAGAAGATTTTCCAACATTAGATTTTCCAACTAATACAACTTCTGGAAGTCCATCTGATGGATATTGTTTTGGACTTACTGCTGAAATTTTAAATTCTGCACTTTTAATATTCATAAAATTGAAACTCCTTATAAAAACGTTTATATGATAGGTAATATTATAATATAAGCGTATCATATAAATCAATATTATTTTTTAGGGAATAATTTTTCTATTCCACCCATATATGGACGAAGTACTTCTGGAATGCTAACACTACCATCTTCATTATAGTTATTTTCTAAAAATGCAATTAACATACGAGGTGGGGCAACTACAGTATTATTTAATGTGTGAGCATAATAGTTTCCTTTTTCGCCCTTAATACGAATTCCCAAACGTCTTGCCTGTGCATCTGTTAAGTTAGAACAAGAGCCTACTTCAAAATATTTTTGCTGTCTAGGACTCCAAGCTTCAACATCACAGCTTTTGGCTTTTAAGTCTGCTAAATCTCCACTACAACATTCAAGAGTACGAACAGGAATATCCATACTTCTAAAAAGGTCTACTGTGTATGACCATAATTTATCATACCAATTCCAACTATCCTCTGGTTCACATACAACAATCATTTCTTGTTTTTCAAATTGATGAATACGGTAAACACCACGTTCTTCTATACCGTGGGCTCCTTTTTCTTTTCTAAAACAAGGAGAATAAGATGTCA
>CATKGX010000088.1 GCA_949747775.1 uncultured Clostridia bacterium
CCTTATTTTTAATTTAGAGGATTACAAACCATTAATTTATAACACATCTTTCTCAGAAGGAGGAGCAATAGCAGTTACGACATTTAGACTATGGGCACCTATATTTATCATTAGCTTTATGATACTATTATTTTCAATTGCGATGGGGTGGGTTCAACTAGTATAAATTATTGCAAAGTAAAAAAAACGGGAAAAATCAAAATTTTGATTTCTCCCGTTTTTTAATGCTTAGTGAGAACGTAAAACTTTGAGCAAAATCGAAATATATGGAACAAATTGTAAATAATATGTGAATTTTATTAAATATGATTGAAATTAATGAAAAGATTATATAAAATAAAATACAATTTCGGGGGAATAAAAAGGAGAGAATTTTGAGTTCTGGCGAAGTGGATATGCAAAAAGGAGGCATATATGGCATATATAGAATTTAAAGATGTTGTAAAAGAATATAAAATGGGTGAAGTTGTAATAAAGGCACTAGATAGTACCAATTTTGAAGTTGAAAAAGGAGAACTTGTCGTTATTGTTGGACCAAGTGGTGCAGGAAAAACAACAGCATTAAACATACTGGGAGGAATGGACACAGTTACTTCGGGAACAGTTAAAATAGATAAAAAAGAAATCAGTAAATTAAAAGAAAAAGAATTAATAAAATATCGTAGAGAAGATATTGGCTTTGTATTTCAATTCTATAATTTAGTACAAAACCTAACAGCCGTAGAAAATGTAGAGCTTGCAACACAAATATGTAGAAGACCACTAGAGCCTAAAACAATTCTAAAAAAAGTAGGACTAGAAAACAGAATGAATAACTTTCCTTCTCAGTTATCAGGAGGAGAACAGCAAAGAGTGGCAATTGCAAGAGCAATTGCAAAAAATCCAAAATTATTATTATGTGATGAACCAACAGGAGCACTAGACTACAAAACAGGAAAACAGATTTTACAACTATTGCAAGACACTTGCAGAAAGGAAAAAATGACAGTTCTTATTATTACACACAATACAAGTTTAACTCCAATGGCAGATAGAGTAATTCATTTTAAAAATGGAACAGCTTATGATATTATCAAAAACGAGCATCCAACACCAATTGAAGAAATAGAGTGGTAATAGATTGATATAAAAGGAGTTTATTAAAATTGAAAAAAGCTTTACTAAAAGATACAATAAAGGAAATTAAAAATACTTTTAAAAGGTTTATATCTATACTGCTAGTTGTTTTACTAGGAGTAGGTTTTTTTGCAGGAATAAAGGCAGCAAGTCCAGATATGAAAATGACAGTAGACCAGTATTTTGATGAGCAAAAAGTAATGGATATAGAGGTTATTTCGACACTAGGATTAACAAAAGATGACATAAACACACTACAAAATGTGGAAGGTGTGGAAAACGTTGTATCAAGTTATGCGCAAGATGTAATAGTGTCAGCAGAAGGAGAAGACTCTGTTGTAAAGATGGAAACAATAACAAATGATATGAATAAGCTAAAATTGCTAGAAGGCAAATTGCCAAATGATGAAACAGAGTGCGTTGTAGAAAAAAGCTTTTTATCTTGGACAGGGCATAGCATAGGAGATACAATAGAAATTACAGCAGAAAAAGTAAAAGATGATGAAGGAAATGAAAAAGATATTTTAAAACAAAATAAAATAAAGATTGTGGGAGTGGTCCAGTCTCCTTTGTATATTTCAAGAGAAAGAGGTAGTAGTAAATTAGGCGCTGGAAAAGTAAATTACTATATGTATATTCATCCAAATGCGATTACACAAGAAATTTATACTAATTTATATATTTCGTGTGCAGGGGCGTCAGAAGCAAAATGCTATGATAAAAAATATGAGAACATAGTAGAAGATGTTAAAAATAAAATAGAGGAAATATCAGAAGAAAGAAAACAAGCTAGATATAATGAAATATATACTAAAGCAGAAGATAAAATAAAAGAGGCACAAGAGACATTAAACAAAGAAGAGAAAAAGGCAAATAAAGAAATTAACGATGCACAAAATAAGATAGATGATGCAAAAGAAGAAGTAGAGACAGGAAAAACGCAATTAATGCAAAATAGACAAAAAGCAAATAGTGAATTTGAAAGTGCAGATAAACAAATAAAAGAAGCGGAAAAGACATTAAACAGCCAGCAAACGGCTTACGAAAAAACAAAAAAAGAAGCACAAAAACAAATAGAAGAAAATAAAGAACAGCTAAAAATAATGCAAGAGCAAGGTATGCCAGAGAGTATAACAGCGCCTTTAGCAGAAGGAATTAAGAAAGCAGAGCTAGAACTAGAAGAGGCAGAAGCAAAACTAAAGTCAGCGAGGCAGCAACTTGAGAAACAGAAAAAGGAACTAGAAAGGCAAAAATCAAATACTTATGCAAAGTTAAATTCGGTAGAAGCAGAATTAACAAATGCAGAAAAAGAAATTAGCCAAAATGAGAAAAACTTGAAAGAGGCCAAAAAAGAAGCCGAAGAAAAAATAACAGATGCCAAAGAAGAATTAGAAGAAGCAAAATTTAAGCTAAAAGATATTAAAAAGCCAGAGTGGTATATACTAGATAGAAATCAAAATGTAGGTTATGCAAGTTATATACAAGATACAGATAGAATTGCCAATATTGCAACAGTTTTTCCTGTAGTATTCTTTGTTGTTGCAGCACTAATTAGTTTAACCTCAATGAGCAGAATGGTAGAAGAAGAACGTGTTCAAATAGGAACATTAAAAGCATTAGGGTATACAAAATTGCAAATTGCTAGCAAATACATTATTTATGCTATGCTTGCAACAATTATCGGTTCAGGAATTGGGTTAGCAATTGGATTTAATGTATTACCCAAAATTGTTATGAACTTATATGGAATGATGTACACATTGCCAGAAGGTGTAATAGAGTTTAATACAGAATATACCATAATTAGTGTTACATTAGCAATGATATGTACAGTAGGGGCGGCTATTTATTCATGTGCAAAAGCGTTACGACAATTACCAGCAACACTTATGAGGCCAAAGGCACCAAAGCCAGGGAAAAGAGTATTTTTAGAAAAAATTACATTTATATGGTCACATTTAAGCTTTACTAGAAAAGTAACCGCTAGAAATATTTTTAGATACAAAAAAAGATTTTTAATGACAATTATAGGTGTAATGGGATGTACTGCACTTATTGTGGCAGGGTTTGGTTTAAGGGATTCTATTAGCCAAATGATACCTTCACAATATGGAGAAATTTTTAAATATCATGTGCAAATATCGTTAAAAGACAATTTAACAACAAAACAGATAAAAGAAGAAATAGACAAAATTAGTCATACAGAAGGAATAACAGAAAAGATTGTAATGAACATACAAGCAGTAGACATTACCAATATATCAAACACACAAAATATCCAAATGATGATTCCAGAAAACTCGGAAAATTTGTCTCAGTTTATTACATTAAAACAAAGAGGAAACAAAAATGAAATATATACATTAAATCAAGAAGGAGTTATTATTACAGAAAAATTAGCAAAGCTATTAGATGTAAAAGTGGGAGATACACTAAAAATAAAAAATAGTGATGACATAGAGGCAGAAGTTAAAATTAGTAATATCACAGAAAACTATTTAATGCATTATATATACATGACAAAGGAGTTATATCAAACAGTATATAAAGAGGATTTTAAGCCTAACACAATATATGCGAATATTGAAAATAAAGAAATAGAAGAAGAACTAGGACACAAACTACTAGAAAATAACAAACAAATTTCAGGAGTAACTTTTACATCAAACACAGAAAATGTATTTTCAGAAATTATGGACAATATGAATTTAGTAGTATGGATACTAATTATATCAGCAGGTTTACTTGCTTTTGTAGTATTATATAACTTATCTAACACCAATATTAGCGAAAGAATAAGAGAACTTGCAACAATTAAAGTATTAGGTTTTTATGACAAGGAAGTATATGACTATGTATCAAAAGAAACCACATTACTTACAATCATAGGAATTATCATTGGGCTACTTGCAGGGTATTTCTTAACTTTCTTTATTGTAAATACCTGTGAATTAGATATGATGATGTTTGATAAAAGAGTAAATTTCATTAGTTATGTTTATGGGGTTATCATCACTCTTGTTTTTGGAACGATAGTAAACATTGCAACCTATTTTGCACTAAGGAAAATTGATATGATAGAGTCACTAAAAAGTATAGAGTAATTGATAGAAAAGGAGCTGCGCACAAAACGTAGCTCCTTTTGCAAGATTACTGATTAATATATCCGCAATCTTTATGATGATCGATTTCTCTTATCCAACAGTTTTTTGGATTTTTCTCTTCATGAAACCATTCAGGAGAATAGTGGAAATAACGAAGAAGAAATGTCCTTAAAGTAGTTCCATGTGTGAAAATGAACAATGTATCAATACCATGTTTTTCATAATCACGATGAATAGTACCTATAAATTGATGAATACGAATTGCTACATCAAAGGGACTTTCACCAAGAGGAAGGCGAGCATAGAATTTGCCATAGTTTTGGCTCTGGCGTAAATATTCTGCATACTCTCTAGGATAAAGATTACCCCACTCACTTTTTGGAACAGAGTCAAATAGACCAAACTGTTGCTCAATCAGGGTTATATCCTCCCGAATATCAGAGATATTAAGGGAAGCATTAAATTCTTCAGAGGTTTGACGAGTTCTGCAATAAGGACTGCGCCAAATTCTTGCTTTATCAAGGCAAATGTCTTTCTCATTACAATAGTTAGCAAGCCAAATTCCACCGTCATGTGCCTGACGAATTCCTACTTCACTTAAAGTTACCAAGTGGTCAGGAATCCGTTTTACATAGTTACTACCATTGTTAGCAATAGATTCACCATGCCGAACAAGAAAAATGTGCATATAATCATCCTTTCAAAAAATAATACATATAGTATATCATACTTTATGTTAATGTTCAACAAAAATACTTGCTAAGACTACTGATAAGAAAACGATGTGACAGAATTAAAATAATGGTATATGATAACTGCATAGATGGCTATTGACAAGCAAAGAAAATTATGGTAAAATATTTTTCTGTAAGCCGCCTGAGTCGGGTACCTAAATGTTAGCTAGACTAACTACCTAGTATTTTATGCTTAGCGAGTATACATATAAGAGGAGGTGTACTTAAATGTACGCAATTATTGAAAGCTGTGGAAGACAATACAAAGTATCAGAAGGAGATGTAGTATTCTTCGAAAAATTAGAAACTGAAGAAGGTAAAAAAATTGCATTTGATCATGTTGTTTTAGTATCTAATGAGGGAAAAGTAGAAGTAGGAGCTCCTTATGTAAAAGGTGTAAAGGTTGAAGGAAAAGTTTTAGCACATGGTAAACACAAAAAAATACTTGTTTACAAATACAAAGCGAAAAAGAACTACAGAAGAACACAAGGACATAGACAACCATACACAAAAGTAGAGATTACAAAAATTAAAACACCAGCAGAAAAGAAAGAAACAGCTGCTAAAACAGAAAAAGTAGCAGAATAATAAAACAATATCATAAAAAACATTTCACATGATGAAAGGAGTGAGATAAATGGCTCATAAGAAAGGTCAAGGTAGTGTTAAGAACGGTAGAGACAGCGAGTCTAAACGTTTAGGACTTAAAAGAGCAGACGGACAAATTGTTCCAGCTGGAAATATTCTAGTAAGACAAAGAGGAACAAAATTCCATCCAGGAACAAACGTAGGTATCGGAAGCGATGATACATTATACGCAAAAGTAACTGGAAAAGTTAAATTTGAAAGATTAGGAAGAGACAAAAAACAAGTTAGTGTTTATCCAGTAGAGGAAACAGCTAGCAAATAAATAGAAAAATAAAAATAGAACCTGTGTGAAGATTCATTCATACAGGTTCTATTTTGGGATTTGTATGCGAAAATCTATTTACAACAAATGCTCCATTCCATATTTGGGCAATAGCCAATATGTATGATAGAAAAGTGTTGAAAAATTTTATTAAATGTGATAAAATCGCGTTATCTAGCAAATGCTCGAAGTAAAATTTATCCAAGAAAAATTTCAAGATAAACGAAAAGGAGGATTTAGAATGTCCAAGTATATGCCAATACTTAAAGCACTAAAACGGGGATATATCAAGCAAGAAGATTTTGTAGACTATACTCCAAATGCTGAGGAATATATGTATGCACATGATATGATGATGGGTCAAAAAAAGATAAGAGCGGAAAAAGACCTCGGATGGCATCCTGTTATTTACAAAGACTTTGCAGTATTTCTTATTGCAAGTGAGCCCACAAAAGCATATATTCATGGGATAGATGGCATTATTAGGAATGATGACCTTGAAAAATTTGCAGCAATGTATGAAAATTCGTATTTGCGGACTAATAGCGTGGTATTAACGCCAGAATTATATAAGTTGATACCAGAAAAATTTAGGCAAAAAGATGTGGGAATGTATAGAGAATATAATAGAAGAGATAGATTTATGAGATATCAAAGAAGACGGCAAAGAGACCCTATGTGTCCACATGATCATAGGTATCATGCAGGTCCAATATATTACTCCTACTATATGCAACCGATAGTCTTTATCCCACCTGATACAATGGTAGAAATAGAAGAGGGAAAAGGTGCTACCAAAGAAAGTGGATTTAAGTTATACCCTAAAGAGGCACAAGAGCTTAGAGAGCTTCCAAAGAAAAGTTTCAAACTTGAAGAAACTCCAAAGTGGATTCCACTTAGTGAAGCAATGATGACAAGGGTTATTAAAGAAACAGATTATGTGGCGTATGTGCCTGACAAGGCAACAGTATCCTTTACAGCAAAAGAGACAAACACAGAAAGTGCATATTTTGGAGGAAAGATGCAAACAGCAGAAACGGAGTATACCTTAGAAGGTTGGCATCCAATACTAAGTTATAGAAATGCAAGACCATATGTACAGCTGGTAGCTAGAAGAAGTACAAAATTTAAGCTAACAATTTGGCCTAAAGAGGAATCTGGTAAAAGTGGTTATTGCACAGTAGTAACAGGAGATAATCAGGCAAAAGTTGGTATAGAACTGCTTGAAAGGTATGCAAAAATCTATAGTAACCAATCACTTAAGGCAACGGGAATTCCTTTTACAGAGGAAATTATGGAAATATTACCAAATGAATTAATATTTAGGGAAGATTCATACTGGCTAGCTAATATATTTGAATATAAATTGCATTGGGCAGGACGGATACCATTTGAGTTAAGCAAATACTATGGATTAAGTAGAGGATTGGTATGGGTAGCAAATTCTATGTTTGGATATAGATGTATTAAGGATAGTATACTCGGTAGTCAAAATATGCGTATAGCAATAGCATTTGAAAATGATGTATTGGTCAAAATAAATGACAAAAGTCACAATGGAACCTCTGAGGAGAAGGGATTAGTGCTAAAATCAATAAAGGGGTCAAGAAAACAAAACTAAATCTGAAATAAAATAGAACCTGCAATTGAAGTGAACTATAATATAAGAAGTAAAACCACAATAATAGAGCAAAATAAAATTTTGCTCTATTATTGTGTAACTTAATACAAAGACTTACTATGCACAAACATAAAAGTCAAACGAAAGATGATGCTTTTCAAGATTATTCGAAATGTATCTATAAGAGTAAAACTCTGACGAATTATATGAAAATCTACTTACAACAAATGCTCCATTCCATATAAACCACATTTCTGTTCTACAACAAAGCGAGCTGCACGAATGGCACCTTCAGCATATACTTCACGGGAGTAAGCAGTATGTTTTATTTCAATCGTTTCATGTTCTCCTAAAAATAAAACAGAATGTTCTCCTACAAGATTTCCACCACGAACAGAAGAAAAACCGATTTGATTGCAATCTCTAGCATTTTGCATAGAATGTCTATCATAAACATATTGATATTGATTTTTGCAAGCAGAATTGATACAGTCTGCAAGGAAAAGTGCAGTTCCGGCTAGGACTATCTTTTTTATAACGATGATGTTTTTCAACCAATTCAATATCCATATTAGAAAGAAAAGGAGAGATACCACCTAATATTTTTCCAAGTAAATGAATGGTATAAGACATATTAGATGCTTTAAAGATAGGAATTGCCTGAGAAAACTCAGATATTTTAGAATATTCGCTATCAGAAAAACCAGTAGTAGCAATTACAATAGGAACTAAGTGGCAAACTGCATAATCTAAGGCACACATACTTGCTTTAGGAGTAGAAAAGTCAATGATAACATCAGGCTTATCATTTTTACTTGCTAAACTTTCAAAAGATAACGGTGTATTTTTATCAATTTCATATTTTACAAACAAGTCAGGGGTATTTCTAATGCAATCTTTTAAAACTTTTCCCATTTTACCTAAGGAACCATTTATTAATACATTTATCATAAAACATTCACCATCCAATAAAAAAATAGAGATATGTATGACATATCCCTATCAAAATATATTCAATAAATTCTAAATTATTCTAAAAACAATTAAGCTTAAGAAAACATAAGCATATTTGTAAAATTTGTTTCTATTTAACTGAAATCTAAAAGATAAGTAGCTTTCGCGAATGGCACTATATTTATCCATAAAAGTAACTATGTAACTTTCTTTATACTTAGGAAAACGAAACGTTAATGGCCACATATGTTTTTCAATAATGTCTTGTTCTTTGGCATTTAAGTCAAATATTTTTGTAGCATTTCTTAAAGCAATTTTAGGATGTACAAAAGCGTGAAGTCCAGGAAGCTCTATATCTCTATATTGTTTTCTCCAATCATATAAAAACAAATCATGAAGCATAGCAGCTCTTGCAGTAGATATATAATCTAAGCCAAATTTCTTAGCAATCCAATAACTATAATAAGCAACATGTAAGCAATGCTCATAACAAGAAGTATCACAATGTTGTCTAAAGTTTTTCATTTGCTTAACAGTTTCGTTAGAAGCGATATCATGAATAATTTGAAAAAATAAAACTTTGTCATTTATTCTATTTGATGTATCTAAAACAAATGACGGATTGTCTATTAAATTAATTTCTCTTTTGCGATTTAACAGGTTCATTAAAAATTAACTCCTCTAATTTTATTATATAATTATATTATAGCACCATTTGATAAAATAGTGAATAATTTAAGAAAAATTTAAGAAAGCGAAAATCTTAATTGAAACATCCCTCAAATATTTATACTTCCAAAGCGATATGAAATACACGCATTATTCAGAAAAAATTTGCTTCCCAAATTCATGAACAGCATTGCCTAATTTTTCTCGATATGTTTCAGATAACTCTACTAAAGGAAGTCGTGGTTTGCCACAATGGAAACCAATATAGTTCATGGCATATTTGATAGGAATTGGATTTACTTCGCAAAATAGTAAACGATTTAATTCATTAGCACTTAGTTGTGCATTTAGTGCTTTTGAGAAGTCTCCATTTAAGTAATCTAGTACCATATGATGCACATATCTTGGGTATAAATTAGAAAGTACAGAAATAACTCCCAATCCCCCCAGTGACAAAATAGGTACGATTTGATCATCATTTCCTGAATAAATAGCCAAGTTATCTTTGCAAAGAGAGGCAATTGTAGCTACTTGAGAAATATTACCACTTGCTTCTTTTACACCAACAATATTGTCTATTTTTGCAAGTTCTAAGTAGGTTTGTGGCTCTATATTAACACCAGTTCTACTAGGAACATTGTACAAAATAATTGGCAATTTTGTGTTCTGAGCAATTGCTGTAAAATGATGAATGAGACCTGCTTGTGTTGTTTTATTATAATAAGGAGTTACTAATAAAAGTGCATCAACACCAATTTTTTCTGCATATTTTGAAAGCTGGATAGAATCTTTGGTATTGTTTCCACCAGTTCCAGCAATAATAGGAACTCTTTTTCTATTCATCTGCACAGCAAATTTAAGTATCTCTTTTTTCTCTTCTAGGCTAAGAGTAGCAGATTCTCCAGTAGTACCACAAATAACTAAAGCGTCTACTCCTTCTAATATTTGAAAGTCGATTAATTTACGTAGTTCTTCAAAATCAACAGCATTTTCTTCTGTAAAAGGCGTTACAAGGGCAGTAGCACATCCTTTAAAAACAATATGTTTTTTCATAAAAACCCCCTTTTTAGTAGTTAATATTCATATAATATATGTAACATACTTATAAAATATTTTATGAGTTAAAACAGAAAAAGTGATAAAACTTTAAAAGAAAAGAAGGATGATAAAGTAAAAATTGCAAAATTATGTAAAATGAGGTATAATATAGATAGTACGTAAGTAGTTGTAGAAGTAATACTATACAATGGAGGTATTAGAAAATGAGCAAGCGGATGACAAAAGTTCTTTTGGTGGTTGTAGCACTGATAGTGGTAATTTGGGTTGTAGCTGGCATTGCTTCTGAAGAAGGAACGGCTGTGACCTCGGAAAACTATACGAACTATCGGTGTGATGTCAAGAATTTGAGGTTATCGACCACAATAGACATCTACAAGGAAGGAGATCAGTTTGCAAAGGTAAGTGGAAACATTTTAAGATTTGTAACTGATCCACTGACGTTGTATGATTGGAATGGAGCTAAACTAGGCTATGCGGGAGATGATTATCATTTCATTGCACAGGATTCGCATTCTATTTATGTAGAAAATGCGATGACAGTTGAGATGGTAGGACTCTTCCAATGGGTTGGGCAAGCTTATGACATCTACAATGTAGAGGGACGCAAAATTGCAACTGCTGAGTTTAACTGTTTTAACACACGTGGGTATGTACAGGATATGAACGGAAATCTGATAGCAGATTATCATTCAAATTTCTTTTTCAACGATTTTGATGTCAGAATCTTTAAAAATTGTGAATTGGATGAAAATACTGTTTTACTGATATTTAGTTCATATTATAGTGACCAACACGCAGACAGTAGCAATTAAGTGTAGCAAGCTCAAAAAGGCATGGTCTAATAGGCCATGTCTTTTTTTGTGGGAATAAACACGAAAGATACATTAACGAAACAATTGACATAATAAATGGACGATGCTATAATGTAGGTGCAATTTAGTTTGTATAATTAAGGAATAAAACCTTAATTGGTATTCTTAATAATAATTATTATAAGGAGGAAAAATATGTACATAAGAGAAAATTTTCAAGAAAATGATATGACTACTTCTTATTCTGGACGGAGAATTAGAAGGGCTGTAGAAAAAGAGCAGGAAAGCATTAAGCGAGAAGCAAAAAAGGAAAAACAGATGAACCTTCAAGAAGAAACCAAAGTTAAAGAAGTTCAAAAATCTGAAGAGAATCGGTATTCATATTTACCTGAAGTTGGAACGGATAGAACGAAAGACCGGTTGCGGTTAATGATTGTTAACAAACTTGCCAATGGGGGTAATCATCTTATTGGAGTATTTGGTATGAATTCTGATACTATCTTAAGTGAAGTGCTACAGGAAATGCGGTCTAGTGGTAATTTTATTATGCTTCAAAAATCTTATCTAAGTATGGATGATGTATTTGCAACGTTTGCAGGAATAATATTAAAATACTTGCAAGGAAGTTTTCTGAACGATGAAAGAGTATATGGTGACGATTGGACAAGAAATCAGTTATTTAGATATCTAAATGATATTTGTCCAGATGAGACATTGGAAGAACTTGGAGGGTTTTATAAGATAGAAGCGTTAAGTATAAAGCTAGATAGGGGAGAAAAATGCAAGCAGCTTTTGAGATTTATTAAAGAACAACTTAGACGTTACGATGTTAAGTTCGTTTGGAATGTTGAGACAGATATTTACAACCTAAATTATAGATTGCTAAAAGATCTTTCTCAAATCGTTTGCGATGATTTAATCATTGTTGTGAATTCTTTAGCACCCTTACGAATGGAGGCACAGCATATCGGTGCTGAATTTGAATATGGAGATTCAGAACATATGGGACATAAAATCATACAGAAGTTTTTTTGCGGGGAAACTATCTATGATGCTTAAAAAAATTAGACAGGAGGCATCAATAATGGAGCAAGTGGAAGTTCACTCTAACTATGCAGGTAGGAAAATTAGAATTGAAGGTCGGAATCATGAGGAGAATGTTTGTGAGCAAGTGACTTACGAAAAGCCAAAACAAGACTGTATAAGATTTGGAGAATTAGCCTCAAAAGGAGTACTTAAACCTGGAATGACTGTAGTTTTCAATACAGTATGTTCTGACTCAATAAATTTGAGCCAGGAAATGACGGGAAAACAGCAAACAATATCATGTTGCCTTGACAGAGGAGTTGTCGTACAAGGAGAAAATGGTAAGTTTGCTATTTTGGCTGTATTAAAAGTTACCTCTCCAGATGGCTTAGTTCTTAAGGGAAGATATGGTCGTGCAAATGGTGTTAAAGCAATTGATAATGTATTAGAAAGCGTCTATAGAAAAATCAAAAAATTTAACGAATTTACTATAGAAATCTTAACAATTAAAGGATTATATAGTTCATGCGAAGATAATAGTTTGGCTATTGATTACTTTCAAGCTATTAACACAATTGTATCAGCTACCAATCATGTATTGATTATTAATAGTAGTAATAATCCAATAATCATGACACCTACAACGTTTGAAGCAAAACATCTGGGAATAGAGCCTGGAAGTAAGGAATATCATTTATATAACATTGGTATCAATATGCATGGAGATAATATAGAATGTTATGTAAAAAAGGCAAAGAAAAAAACTACAACACAATTATATAGTTATCGAGAAAGTCCATATAACAGTTACCTAGAGATAGGAGAGGGTGCGAAGTGATAAAAGGTATATACACTCTGCAAGAAGTGTTCAGAATTGGATTGTTAGAAGAATATGAAGTAGTAGATCTTAAACCATTATATATGCCATATAGAAAAAAATTGATTGAAACATATATAGACGGATATAGTATATTTTCTTTGAGATATGTTTCTACATTTTTAGAGGGAAAAATTTATTACAGAGCTGACAGTATATTTGTAATATGTGACATTGAATTACCTAACAATAGCTGTAAGGAAGAAGAATTGCGATTAGCGATTTGTGATTTATTATCGAATGAAATGTATGGAATTAGTGCAACTGTAACTAAAACTAAAGATACATATAAAATCGAAATAGGACCAGACATTAATGTAAAGTTTGTAGGAGAGGATGAAATTCCTACGTTGATATTGCCTGAACATACGGCATACACCTGTTAATTGAAAATCAAGATACAAAAAAGTGCAGCTTTAGTTAAGTTGCACTTTTAATTGACATAATATGGCTACCATGATATAATATTACCGCAAATGTATTAATATTTTAGGAGCAATCATAAAGTGGAATTTTACTTTATGATTTAGCTACTATTTTATTAATAAAAATTCAAATAATTTTACAAAGGAGAATACAACATGGAACTAATTGACTATGTAAGAGCAGGATATCCAGCTGTAGTATTCATGACACCAGAGGAAGATCGGGCAGTAGCAGAATGTAGAAGAATTGCAAGCAAGAACAAGTTAGACTTTGCAACGTGGTCTCTTACAGAAGGTTTCTGTAGACTTAACAATGGAAACAGTAATCGTAGTCAAAATCCAATCACAGACCCTGTACAAGCACTTGAAAGAGGGCTAGAGCTAAGTAATAATAAAGAAGGTGGCATTTTTTGCCTATTGGATTTTCATCCTTTCATTAAAACACCAAATGTTTGGAGAAAGGCGAAAGACATTTTCAAGCAGGCAAAGAATATGGGGATTACTTATGTTTTCATTAGTGTGAAATTTGAAATTCCTCCTGAATTGGAACGAGAGGTTATTCTTTCATCTTTGCAGTTGCCAACAAGACAGGAAATTCAGAAACTAGCAGAAGCGCTAGCATTTCAGCAGGATGTAAGCTTTTCTTCTGAGGAGGAAAAGAATAATGCAATTGAGGCTGCACTAGGATTGACGATTAATGAAGCAGAAAATGCATTTGCAGTATCTATTGCCAAAGAAGGCAAATTTAATGCAAAATTGATTGGACAGGTAAAGGAGCAGATTATTTGCAATGGTGGACTATTGGAATTCAAATCCTCGAATGAAACATTAGAAAGTATTGGAGGATTAAAGAATTTCACAACTTGGGCAATGAGCAGACTGTCTGCCTATTCGATTGAAGCCCAAGAATATGGACTTCCATACCCTAGAGGAGTAATGCTGATTGGAATTCCTGGCTGTGGCAAGAGTTTGACAGCAAAGGCTTTAGCCAATATGTGGCAAAAACCACTTCTTAAGTTGGATGTTGGAAAACTGTTTGGCTCTTTGGTAGGTGATACTGAAGCAAATACTAGAAGAGCATTGGAAACAGCTGAAGCGATGGCACCTGCAATCCTTTGGATTGATGAAATCGAAAAAGGACTTTCTGGAGTACAGGCAAGTGGTAAAACAGATTCTGGTGTAACTTCCAGAATGTTTGGCACAATTTTAACTTGGCTCCAAGAAAAGAAGGCACCTGTTTTCGTGATGGCTACTGCAAACAACATCTCCCAGCTTCCGCCAGAATTTTTGAGAAAAGGCAGATTTGACGAAATCTTTTTCGTGGATTTACCTGATATGGAAGAAAGAAAAGCAATTTTTGAAATTCAACTCAAAAAATATAAGCGTAACTCTGAAAACTTTGAAATTCAGTCCTTGGCAGAAGGAACAGAGAACTACACAGGAGCAGAAATTGAAGAATGTGTGGTATCTGCAATGTTTGATGCATGGAATGATGGCAAAAGGGAAATCAATACAGAAGATATTATCAAAAGTATTAATACCATCAAGCCTATGGCAGAAGGAATGATGAAGGAACAGGTGGAGGCTTTGAGAAAGTATTCTGAAACTGCATGTATTAGAAGAGCAAATGGAAATACAGTGTCTACTGAAACTGCGGGAAGATCGCATAGAGTTATTCGGTGCGAATAACATAAGGAGGAAAAACATGAGTCATTTTACCAAAATTACTACCGAAATCAAGGATTTGGAAGCATTAACTTGTGCTGCTGAAAAAATGGGCTTCCATGTTCAAACTAATGGAATGTGCAGGTATTACTATGGTGCAGAGCGGAAAGAATTTGTAATCAAACTTCCTGGTCAATATGATGTTGCATTAAAAAAAGCAGAAGACCATTATAATCTTGAAGCAGATTTTTTTCAGAATCATGTTTCAAGATATATTGGGCAAGATGGCAATTTGCTTATGCAAAAATATGCTGTTGAAAAAGCAAGAATAGAAGCCTTTAAGAATGGACTTGGAGTTACTGAAAAAAACGAGAGAGGTATAACTACCTTAACTTTGACGGATCCAGATACTGGCGGAGAGATTCGCATTGACTGTTATCGTGGAGGAAAAACTGAGGTCAAAACTTCTGGTTTCCAAGGGCAGGAATGTATGAAATTCAAGAATATTGAAGAATCTTTAGGTGAAATTGAAAAGGTTTCTCATACAGATGAATTTTATCTCCCTGAACCAGAAACGGCAGTTGAAGTAGTACGTATGGATTATTAAGAAGTGCAAAAACATTAGATGGGAGAAACAAAATGTATAAAATATCATTAGTTATGTGTAATGACATGCACATGGACATTGAGCAAGCTAATGAGATATTAAGCTGTATTTACAATAATCCACGGTATCAAATAACCTCTGATTATACTGAAGCAGACATCATTATTATTATGACTTGTGCTTTTGGCACAGGAAAAGAATATAGTATGTATGTTATTGCGGATATTCAGCAAAATTGCAAGCAAGATGCGACAATTATTGTTACGGGCTGTCTTGTGAAGATTAATTCGTATGAACTGCAAGCTATTTCTGGGATTGTTATAATAAAAACAATATCAGAAATAAAAGAATTTTTGGGCGAATGTAAACCAAATGTCAAACTAATTCCTCAAAACAAGGTAATTATTTCTAGTGGCTGTTTGAAACGATGTTCTTATTGTGTTTATCCTTTAATTACAGGTAATTATGTGAGTAAGCCAATCGAAGCTGTTATGAAAGAAGTTGAAAGTCTGTATGAAAGTGAGATAACAATTTACATTTCTGGAGGACTAGAAACTTCTGATTATGGAATTGACTTGTATGGTACTCACAAGTTTCCTGATTTATTAGGCAGTATTTGTTCACAATATCCTAATTGTAATTATGTAATAGGATGGTTTCATCCTGCTGGCTTGACTGATGAACTTTTATCAGTTATTGCCAAACATAAAAACATTGCGGAAATTATGGTGCATATTCAACATGTGAACCAACAAATACTTCACAATATGAATAGGCCGTCTTTTGATTTTACAAATGAGAGATTACTTAAACTTAGAGACTTACGACCTGATATTATGATTTCAACTGAAGTTATTGTTGGATTTCCTGGCGAAACGGAAAAAGAGTTCGATGAGTTGGTTTGCTACTTAGATAAAGGATTGTTCCAAGATATTGGAGTAGCAAGCTATGAACCTGTTTTAGGGACGAAAGCTGCTACACTACCTAATATACCTTCTCTTGAAATTAGAAATGAGAGAATGGAGTATATTGGTAACAGATATCATTGTACAACATATTCAGCACCTAAGAGTTGCTTAGAGCCAGTTCTTGAAAGCTATATGAAAGCATGTAATCATTTTTATAGATTGCCTAAAATGATTAAAACACCTAAAGCAAGGCAAAAATATAAATATATTGCAGGAGTTGATACCAAAGCAAAAGAACCTGAACAATTTGGAATGATATTGGCACAAATATTTAAAGAGATTGTTAATGCCAGAGATGAATTAGCGATTGCAAGAATGAAGAAGTATATGAGTGAAACATATACATTAGAATTTAGGCAATATGTTTATCAAGTGTTTAAGCAGTCAGACCTTAAAACTGCTATGCTAAAAAAAGCAAAAGTGATATTATTTGAAAAATAAATTAATAAGTAATTATCCCCCAGTTATACTGGGGGATAATTATTTAATTAAAATAAGGAAACTCATTGAGAAGTAAGAACATTTGTGATACAATAGAAAAGTAAAAAATAAGGTTACAAGGAGGAACAATGTTAGAACTACAAAATATATCATTTTCAAGAGATAACAAGAAAATTTTAAGAAATATTAATTTAACAATAGATGATAAAAAACTAGTTGCCATTACAGGGCCAAATGGTTCTGGAAAGTCAACTTTAGCTAAAATTATTATGGGAATTGTAACACCAGACTCTGGCAAAATTCTATTTGATGGCAAAGATATTACAAACTTTAGTATCAGTCAAAGAGCAAAAGAGGGAATAGGGTTTGCATTTCAACAACCAGTTAAGTTTAAAGGGCTTACTGTAAAAGATTTAATAGAAATATCTAGTGGAAATCAAATGAAAGTCTGCGAAGCATGTGATGTACTAGCAGATGTAGGACTTTGTGCACAAGAATATTTAAACAGAGAAATAAATTCAGAGTTATCTGGAGGAGAACTAAAAAGAATAGAAATTGCCATGCTTGCTGCTAAAAAGGCAAAGCTAACAATATTTGATGAACCAGAAGCAGGTATTGATTTGTGGAGTTTTAATAATTTAATTAGTGTATTTGAAAAAATGCACCAAGAGATACAAGGCTCTATTGCTATCATTTCTCATCAAGAAAGAATTTTAAATATAGCAGATGAAATTGTTCTACTTTCAAATGGGCAAATAGAAGAAATAGGAAGCAAAGAAGAAATACTTCCTAAATTATTAAATAAGGGAGCAAAGCCTTGCCATAAGTTAAACGAAGGAGAAACAAATTGCAACCTAGGAGGTGTAAACTAAATGGATAAAATGGAAAAAGAACTATTAAAAAAAATAGCAGATATAGAAAAAACACCAATGGGAGCATATAACATAAGGCAAGATGGAAAAGGAATTGCAAGAAATACAACAGCTAATATTGATATTGTAACAAAAGAGGACAAACCAGGAATTGATATTATAGTAAAACCAAATACAAAAAATGAAAGTATCCATATACCAGTCATTCTAACACAAGGTGGATTAAATGATATTGTATATAATGATTTCTATATTGGAGAAAATGCAGATGTTGTGATTGTAGCAGGTTGTGGAATTCATAATAGTAGCTGCGAAACAGCAGAACATGACGGAATTCACAGTTTTCATTTAAGCAAAGGTGCAAAAGTAAAATATATAGAAAAACATTATGGAGAAGGAGAAGGCACTGGAGATAGAATCCTAAACCCTCAAACAATTGTTAATTTAGACGAGGGTAGTAACATGGAAATGGAAACAGTACAAATAGAAGGAGTATCATCTACCATAAGAGAAACAAAAGCAAATTTAGCCAAAGATGCTACTTTAGTTATATCAGAAAGAATTATGACCACAGGTAAGCAAACAGCCAAAACAGTGTTTGACGTAGATTTAGCAGGAGAAAATTCAAGTGTACATGTAGCTTCAAGGTCAGTTGCGAAAAATAATTCTGTACAAGAATTCATTTCAAATGTAAATGGAAATAATAAATGCTTTGGACATGTAGAATGTGATGCTATTATTATGGATCATGCAAAAGTACTTTCAGACCCTAAAATTACAGCAAATCACATTGATGCAAGTTTAGTACATGAAGCTGCAATTGGGAAAATTGCAGGGGAACAATTAATAAAATTAATGACGTTAGGCTTAACAGAATCAGAGGCAGAACAGCAAATTATTAATGGTTTCCTAAAATAGGAAAAATTGCAAGATTATGTAAAGTATGCTATAATAAAATATATCTTATGTTGAATTAGTTTTCAATACAATTAATAGGAGGCTTTTACATGATTCGAAACAACAGAAATGTTCGGAAAAATCTCTTTTGGCGAGAAGTAAATGGCGTATATGAGCTAGAAGAAGAATTGGCAGGTTTGAGTGTAGGAATTGCTCAAGATTACTATATGCCTAAAGAACCAATGTTTATGGAGCAAGAATTAAAAAACATCAACGTTTCGTTTAAAAGAATTGGAGAGGACTGCATCATTTTTGACCCAGAAGTAGAAGAATGGACAAAGCTTACTGCACCCATTGCCAAGCTTGATGATAGGGTAAAGTATATAAGTGGAGCTAAGCACACAGGAGAAGTACCAACTTCCAAAATGGTAAAAGCAGCATGGAAGTACTACTGGAATATATCAAGCAAAATAGAACTGCTGAAGCTGGCACAATCAAGAGAAGAATTTGAAGAATATTTTGCTAGGGAAAGTGAAGATGGTATTTGCTGCTGGTGGGAGGAAGACATCGATTGGATTACCGCTAAGGAATTGGATCCTAAATATGTCGGAGTCCATTTAGGAAGAACTGAACGTAGCTTTGACGGACTCGTACTGTTAAAGTCGGCAGCCAAAGGCAAAAGCGTTATTACCATTAAAGTTCATGAATGGGACATGGGCAGAGTGATCGGCAAAGGTGGGCAAAATGTAAAAAGAATTGCAGAAGCACTTGACGTAAAAACGGTAAAAGTCAAATCTATTGAGGGAGAACTAACAGCTATCAATTCATAATAGCAAAGAAAAGTAGGAGAAACCTAAAAATTTAGGATTCTCCTACTTTTGTATGTTACTATTATTGTACAACTCATCAGGACAAATGTCTGCCCTATTAGTATTATAACAATTTATAATCACACAATTCTTCTACAATCTGTACAGCGTTTGTGGCAGCGCCTTTTCTAATATTGTCTGCGACAACCCAAAGATTAACACCAAAAGGAACACTTTCGTCTCTTCTAATTCTACCAACAAAAACTTCGTCTTTTCCAGAAGCGTTTGTGGCAAGTGGGTATAATTGCTCTTTTGTATTATCTTGAACAATTAAATTAGGGAAAGTTTTTAAAGTATCTATCAATTCTTTCATATCAAAATCATTTTCAAATTCTACATTAATAGATTCACTATGTGAATTAAATACAGGAACTCTAACCGTTGTTGCAGTAATTTTTAGTTCTGGTCTTTTTAGTATTTTTCTAGTTTCGTTTATCATTTTTTCTTCTTCTTTTGTATAACCGTTATCTAAAAATGTATCAATATGAGGCAAACAGTTAGAAAAGATAGGATAAGGAAATTTTTGCATTGGGGTATCAGTATTTTCTAAATAATTTTTAGCTCCATTTTCTAAATCTAAAACACCATTTCTACCAGCGCCAGATACCGCTTGATACGTAGAATAGACAATTCTTTTAATTTTATATTTATTGTCTAATGGCTTTAAAGCTACTACAGCCTGAATAGTAGAACAATTAGGATTAGCAATAATTCCATGATGATTTTTGATTTCTTCAGGATTTACCTCAGGAACAACCAAAGGAACATTTGGATCCATTCTAAATGCACTACTATTATCAACTACAATGCAACCTTTAGAGGCGGCAATTGGCGAGTATTTCTTTGAAGTGTCTCCACCAGCAGAAAAAATAGCAAAATCAAATCCTTCATCAAAGGAATGTTCATTTAATTCTTGGACAACATAGTCTTTGCCCATAAAATGAGTTGTTTTCCCAGCAGATTTTTTAGAGGCAAGTAAAACATATTCTGAAACGGGAAGATTTCTTTCTTCTAATACTTTTAAAACGGTTCTACCAACAAGTCCAGTAGCACCAACAATGGCTAATTTATATTTTTTCATAGTATTCACTCCTTGTATGATATTTTTTATAATATATGATAAATATGAAAAAAAGTGCTTAAGAGAAGATAAAACAATTTATTTACCCTCCTTAAGTACTTTTAATGATTATTTCTTCTTTATCACATTTTCCATTACTTCTTTTGCTGGTCTACTATTTTCGCTAGGGTAAGTATATTCAAAGAATACAAATTTACCATCTTTGAAATATCCTAAACAAAAATCATTGTAAACAACATTGTTTTCACCTTTTTTCTGTGCTTCAAAAGTTGTAAATTCAAACCCAGAAATAGTTTCTTTCTTAAAATCAGAAAGAATGGTATATTTTGATTCTGTAAATGATTTCTTTAAAGAAGTATAGTAGGCATCTACTGATTTACTGTCGCCTTCTTCGGTAAAGCAACTAATTAATTCATTTTCATTATAAAGAACACATTCATAAAAATCAGTAGCATCTTCTCCAAAGAAATAGACAATATCTTTATCAGATCCTAAAACCATATTAATAGGAACGCGAATTTCCATATTAAAATCTGTTAAAGGATAAGTAGTTTGTCTGGCAGTACTACTGTTGTTAATAGTATTTTCAGAGTTATTTTGAGTTGAATTGTCAGGATCTATTAATACTAAAACAACAACGATTGCTATAACAAGAATAATGAAAAGCATAATTTTTCCAAAGATAGTTATAAAACGACGACCTACGCTTTGTTCATTTTTTTCAGAAAAATAATATTTTCCCTTTGTTTTTCGAATAATTTGTTGTGTTTTTAATGTATTAAAAAGTTGTTTTCCATTTTCTAATTCTTGTAGTTCTAACAAAATAGTATCTTTATCAATAGCATTTTCTTTGCTTGTAGCATTGTATTTTACAAAGATATCTTTTACACTATGTACAACTTCTTCTTGATTAATGTTGGCCTCTGGGTTAGATAATGTACTTGATATTTTTATTTCGTTTAAAGGTGTATTGCTACTTTTTATTTGCTTATTTACATTTGCAACTACTCCACTAATACCTAAAATTGTAAATATAACAGAGATAATTAAGTCATGAATAATTGCCGAGGTAAATGTATTTGATGAATATAATAGTTGAAAGTTTGCTATAGTAGGTGCATATCCATCTTTTATAATAAGTAACATTGGGATAATCAATAAAGTTGCAACGATAACAGCTAGTAGTGAAAAAATAGCAATAATAAATGGTAACTTTTTATCGATGGTTCCTTTAAAAATTTGATATCCTTTTAGTGCTCCAATTGCAATAATAATAGCTAATGCAGATAAAATCATATTACCATAAACATACATTAGTATCCATGGAATTGTAGCCACAAAAGCACCAATTAAAGCGCCCAGAGTTCCTAAAGCATAATGCTTAGAATCACTTTGAATAACGTCATTTTGTTCATCATTATTTAATTCATTCATAAAAAATCCCCTTCCTAATTTAATAATATAAAAAGATTATAGCATTATAAATTTTGAAAATCAAGTGTTTAGAAAACAAGGAAGTATTCTGAAGGAAACATAAGCTGTGTGCAAGATTTGTTTTATTTTTACCATCTATTCTTATTCTACTTATTTCATAAAAGATAAAATTAGACTTGAAAATAAACACAACATATGATAATATATATAAGATAAAAAATAGAAAAACCATTGAAAAAGCAAAGTAAACTTAAGTAACATGTATGAAAAAAAGAGAAGTAAGTCGTGGCTGAAAGCTTACTCATACAGCTTAAATTGAAATTTCACTTTAGAGGTCTTTTGTTGAAAAAAGAGTAGACAAAAGCGGGAAGCCCGTTATAGCTAAAATAAGGTTAATCAGTAAAATTAATAAAATTAGGTGGTACCACGAAAAGAAGTCAATCGTCCTATGCAATAGGCAAATTGGCTTCTTTATTTTTAGGTAAGACCTGCCCTACATGCCAAAAGTATCTTTTGAAGGGCTGTCCCTAGTACACCAAAAAAGGAGGAAATGATGAAAGAACAAATTGAACGAATTAGAAATCTTGCTTTAGAGGAAATCAGCAAGGCAAGTGGCAGAAAAGAGTTAGATGACGCAAGAGTAAAATATCTTGGAAAAAAAGGAGAGCTTACAGCTGTTCTAAGAGGAATGGGGGCACTATCTCCAGAGGAAAGACCAGTCATTGGAAGCTTAGTAAATGTTGTGAAAGAAGAATTGGAAACATTAATTGAGCAAAAGGAAGAAGAGTACGATGAACAAGAGCTAAACAGAAAGTTAAAAGAAGAGACAATTGATATTACACTTCCAAGCACAAAAGTAAAAAGGGGAAGTAAACATCCTTTAAATAGAGTAATTGAGGAAGTGGAAGATTTATTTGTCTCTATGGGATATGATGTGGTAACAGGTCCAGAACTTGAAACAGATGAATATTGCTTTGAAAGATTGAATTTACCAAAAGGGCATCCAGCAAGAGATATGCAAGATAGTTTTTATATTACTTCAGAATATTTGCTAAGAACGCAAACTTCTGCTGTGCAAGCAAGAACAATGATGGCAAATGAGGAAAAAGGACCAATAAGAGTAATATGTCCAGGAAAAACATATAGAAGAGATGATGATGCAACACATTCACATCAATTTGCTCAAGTAGAGGGGCTAGTAATTGACAAAAATGTATCTTTGGCAGATTTAAAAGGAACATTAGAAGTTTTTGTAAAGAAAATGTTAGGAGAAAACTTAGAACTTCGTTTTAGACCAAGTTATTTCCCATTTACAGAGCCATCATATGAGGTTGATGTTACTTGCTTTAAATGCGGGGGAAAAGGCTGCAATCTATGTAAACAAACAGGATGGATAGAACTATTAGGTTCTGGAATTGTACATCCAAATGTATTAAAAATGAATGGATATGATCCAGAAAAATATAGTGGTTTTGCTTTTGGAACTGGTTTAGATAGATTAGCAATGTTTAAATATGGAATTACAGATATTCGTTTATTATATCAAAATGATGTTAGATTTTTAAATCAATTTGATAGAGCAGATAGATAGAGCGAAGGAGGAAATAAAATGAAATTAAGTACAAATTTTGTAAAAGACTATGTTGATATAGATGTAGATGTAAAAACGTTAGCTGAAGATATGACAAAAGTAGGAAACGAGTATGAAGAAGCAGGTAAGCTTTTAAATGTAACGAAATTAGTGGTTGGTGAAGTAAAAACATGTGAAATGCATCCCGATTCAGACCACTTACATATCTGTACAGTTGATGTTGGAAATGAAATTTTAAATATTGTATGTGGTGCGCCAAATGTACGTGCAGGATTAAAAGTAATTGTTGCTCTAGATGGAGCACAGCTTCCAGGGGGCGTTATTAAGAAAGGCATGATAAGAGGCCAAGAGTCAAATGGAATGCTTTGTTCTATCGCAGAACTTGGACTAGAAAGTAAATTTTTAGAAGAAGCAGATAGAGCAGGAATTCATGAATTACCAGCGGATGCACCTGTTGGAGAAGAAGCAGTATCATATATGAAAATGGATGATGAAGTAATTGATTTTGAATTAACAGCAAATCGTGGAGACTTATTAAGTATTCTTGGAATGGCAAATGAAATTGCAGCTATTTATGATAAGAAAGTAAAAGAAATAGATTTATTACATAAAGAAAATAGCGAGGATATAAATGATAACTTTAAAGTAGAAGTAAATACTAATAATTGTTCTATTTTCTTAGCAAAAAAAGTAAAAAATATAAAAATAGAAGAAAGCCCAGATTTTATTCGTAATAGATTAATTGCATCTGGTATTAGACCAATTAACAATGTAGTAGATATTAGCAATTATGTTATGCTAGAAACAGGTCAACCATTACATTTTTATGATAGTGACAAATTACAAGGAAAACTAGAAGTCAGAATGGCAAATGACAAAGAAACATTAACAACTCTTGATGGAATAGAAAGAACACTAAAATCAGAAGATATTGTGATTTCAGATGGTAAAAGAGCAATTGGGTTAGCAGGTGTTATGGGAGGATTAGATACTGAAATTACTGAAAATACAAAAAATATAGTTATTGAATCTGCTATTTTTGACCCAGTTAAAATTAGAATGACATCAAAAGAAATTTTAAGAAGTGAGGCAAGTTCAAGATTTGAAAAAGGATTAGATCCAAATAGAACATATATGGCAATAGAAAGAGCTTGCCACATGTTAGAAAAATATGCTCAAGGAGAAGTTACTGGTGGAATTTGCAAATACGATACAACAGACTTATCCAATAAAGAGATAGAGATTACTTTTGAGAACATCAACCGTATTCTAGGAATGAAAATTGAAACAAAAGATATTTTAGATGTATTTAGAAGATTAGGTTTCACTTATACTCAAAAAGGCGAAGAGACTGTTGTTGTTTCAGTTCCTAAAAGAAGAGGAGATATTACAATTAAAGAAGACTTAATTGAAGAAGTAGGTCGTATTTATGGTGTAGATAATATTATTGGAAGATTACCAATGATTTCTCCAAAAGAGGGAAGTTATGACAAAACAACAAGAGCTATTAGAAATAAAATGATAGACTTAGGATTAAACGAGACTTTATCATATATTTTAGTAAACGATAAAGAAGCTAAAATGTTTACAAAAGATGATACAGAATTAGTTAGCCTATTAGATCCTATGACAGAAGATAGAAATACATTAAGACATAGCATATTGCCATCACTGATAAAGATTTATGAATATAATAAAGCAAGAAGTGTAAAAGATGTTTCTATTTTTGAAATAGGAAAAGCGTTTTATAAAAAAGCTGAAGAATATGGAGAGCATACTAAAATAGCTGTTCTTATGACAGGGGAATATTATTTGGGAATTGAAAATAAAAAGCAAGTAGATTTTTATGTAATAAAAGGAATTGCAGAAGAACTATTGGATTACTTAGGCTATGGAGGAAGATATAGTTTTGTAGTGGATAGCGAAAAAATGTCAGAAGATATGCACCCAGGTCAAACAGCACAAATTTCAGTAAATAATGATATTGTAGGGATGATAGGTAGAGTTCATCCAAAATTATTAAAAGAAAATGTATATGTAATGGAAATTGACTTAGATAAACTACTAGATAAAAAAGTGGGAAAAATGAAATATAAAGAAGTTTCAAAATATCCAAGTATTAAAAAAGATTTGAGCTTAGTGGTAGATAAAACAGTAACAGCTAAAGAAATTGAAATGAACATCAAAAAAGCAGGAGGTTCATTATTAACCAAAATTCAAGTATATGATTTATACAAAGGTACTGGAATTCCAGAAGATAAAAAGAGTCTGACATATGCATTAACATTTGAAAAAGCAGATAGAACCTTGACAGATGAAGAAATTAATAGTACGATGGAAAAAATTATTGATTTTGTACAGAAAAAAATAGGAGCAGAACTAAGAAAATAGACTGCGAACAAAAATGTAAATATAGAGGAGATGTATGAAAATGAAAGCAATTGAAATACGTAATAAATATTTGAACTTTTTTAAAAATCATGGGCATAAAGTAATTCCAAGCAGTCGATTGATTCCGGAAAATGATCCATCAGTATTGTTTACAACAGCTGGAATGCAACCACTTGTACCATATTTATTAGGAGAGAAGCATCCAGAAGGGAAAAGATTAACAGACTATCAAAAATGTCTTCGTACAAATGATATTGACGAAGTAGGAGACAATAGACATTTAACCTATTTTGAAATGTTAGGAAATTGGTCATTAGGGGACTATTTTAAAGAAGAGTCTATTGCTATGAGCTTTGAGTTTTTAACAAAAGAACTTGGAATTCCAGTAGAAAAGTTGTCTGTAACTTGTTTTGCAGGAGATGAAGACGCACCAAAAGATACAACAGCAGCAGAGTGTTGGAAAAAAGCAGGAATACCAGAAGAAAGAATTTATTTTTATGGAAAAGATGATAACTGGTGGATAGCAGGAGAAGAAGGGCCTTGTGGAACAGATACGGAAATCTTTTATGATACAGGAAAGCCTGCATGTAGTGATAATTGTGGGCCAGCATGTGACTGTGGTAAATATGTTGAAATATGGAATAATGTATTTTTGGAATATTATAAAACAAAAGAAGGAACATATACCCAATTAAAACAACGTAATGTAGATACTGGTTTAGGATTAGAAAGAATGACAATGTTATTACAAGGAAAACAAACTCCTTTTGATACAGAACTATTTGCACCTGTTATGGAACAATTAAAAAAACTTGCCAAAGAAGACAGGATAGAAAGCAGAAGAATTGTGGCAGAACATATGCGTGCTAGTATGATGATTATACTAGATGGGGGAAGACCATCTAATATAGATAGAGGCTATGTTCTAAGAAAGTTAATTCGTAGAATGGCAAGACATTTAAATAAATTGCAAATAGATTTATCAGAGCTTTCAAATTTAATAGAATTAAATGTCCAAACATTAAAAGAAATGTATCCAGAGCTAGAAGAGTGTAAAGAAACAATCAAACAAGTAATTATAGAAGAAAAAGATAAATTTATGAAAACACTAGCACATGGAGAAAAAGAATTTGAAAAACAAATAGCAAAGGCAAAACAAGAGAATAAAAATGTAATCGATGGACAAACTATATTCAAACTATATGAAACATACGGATTTCCGCCAGAAATTACAGCAGATTTAGCAGAAGAACAGGGATTTAAAATAGATTTGTCAGAATTTGAAAACTTATTTAAAGAACATCAACAAAAATCAAGAATGGGAAGTGAGCAGAAATTTAAAGGTGGATTAGCAGAGCAAAATGAAAAAACAATTGCATATCATACAGCAACGCACCTTTTACATAAAGCACTACAAATTGTTTTAGGAGAACATGCGAAACAATCAGGTTCTAATATAACTGTAGAAAGACTAAGATTTGACTTTTCACATCCGGAAAAGATGACAAAAGAACAATTAAAACAAGTAGAAGATATCGTAAATGAACAAATTGCAAGAGATTTAACGGTTACATGCGAAGAGATGACTTTAGAGGAAGCAAAAGATTCGGGAGCAATGGGACTATTTGAAAATAAATATGGTGAAAAAGTAAAAGTGTACACGATTGGAGATTTTAGTAAAGAAATATGTGGAGGTCCTCATGTTACACATACAGGAGAATTAGGACATTTTAGAATTAAAAAAGAAGAATCTAGTTCTGCAGGAGTACGCCGTATTAAAGCAGTATTAGAAGAATAATAAAATCTGTTTACAAACGAAAATAAAAAGAAAGTTGGTAAGAAAAAATGGAAGATTGCGTATTTTGCAAAATTATAAAAGGGGAAATACCTTCTGAAAAAGTGTATGAGGATGAAGAAGTCCTTGCATTTAAAGATATACAGCCAGCAGCCCCTATTCACATATTGGTGATTCCGAAGAAGCATATTGCAAATTTACTAGAGGTGCAAGAAGAAGACAGTTATTTAATTTCACATATTTATCAAGTAATTAATAAAATAGCAAAAAAACTAGAAATTGAAAAAGAAGGATTCAGAGTAATTGTAAACTGTGGTAAAGATGCAGGACAAGAAGTAATGCATGTTCATTTTCATATGCTTGCAGGAAGAAAATTAGGAGCAAAAATTGTAGGATAAATAAAAAAGTCTAGATTATCGAAAAAATATGTGGTATAATAATATTAGATGAATAAAAGTTACAAAGGAGGGCCAATATATGAATAATAAGTATAGTAAAGTCTTAACAGGAGTATTAATTGTTGTTATTATAGCAGTAATTGCGTTACTTAGTTTTTTAGCTTATGATGTTTTTCATAAACACACAATAGAAGAAGAAACTTCAGATGCAGTAAGTAAATTTGAAAATAAGATTAGACCAACAATAGAACCAACTAATGTTACTGGAAACAGTGTAGAGCCAAATGTTAATTTAAATGAAATTTTAGGAAATACAACAACAGAAGAGCCAAGTGGAAATGGTAATGCAGGTGGAGAAAACAGTGGTCCAGTAAAATATAAAGGATATGATGTAATAGGAACAATCGAAATTCCTAAAACAAAAGTAAAATCTCCAATTATTAAACAAGAAGATGTTAGCACAGATTCACTAAAAGTTGCTATTTGCAATTTGTATGGAGAGTTAAACAAAACAGGAGATAATGCTGTTTTAGTAGGTCATAACTATAGAAATGGAACGTTCTTCTCAAATAATAAAAAGTTGCAAAAAGGTGATAAGATTTATATAACAGACCTTTCTGGAAACAAAGTTACTTATGTTATCACAAACAAGTATGAAACCGGTACAGGAGATTTTGATTATGCAACTAGAAAAGTAGATAAAGATACAAGAGAAATTTCATTATCTACATGTACAGATGACTCAAAAATGAGATTAATTATATGGGCCAAAGAACAAAAATAGAAATAAATGAAAAAAATAGTTGACAAAAGGGTGGAATATGGTTTAAAATAGAATATGCATTGAAAAAATGTATATGGTGGATGTAGCTCAGTTGGTTAGAGCGCTAGTTTGTGGCACTAGAGGCCGTGGGTTCGAGTCCCATCTTCCACCCCATAACTACTTAAAAATTAAATATTGGGATGTAGCCAAGCGGTAAGGCACCAGACTTTGACTCTGGCATGCGCTAGTTCGAATCTAGCCATCCCAACCAAAACAAAGCTTTCAGAGATTTTCTGGAAGCTTTTAATATTACAACTATATTACAAGAATATGACATTTTAGACAAAAAGAAAAATAGTATTGCAAAAACTATGCTAATTCAGTACAATAAAATTATATCATACTATATTTTTATAGAATAAAAGGTTATAGGAAAAACCGTAACAAAAACCTAAATATATCAAAAGAGGATTATAATATGAAAAAAATCATGACAAAGGAAAAAATTGTTGGCATAATGATACTTTTTGCAATTATATTATCATTTGGAAAAGTATATGCTAAATCAAATGGTAATATTGTGTTAAATGACGTTGAGTATACAGAAGAATATAAACAATACTTGCAATTAAGTAAAGAAGAGAAAGAAAAAAAGTTAGTGCCAAATCAATATAAAGTAGTAAACAGTAAAAGTAATACAGAGTATTTAAAAGAACTTACGAATACTTTTAAAATGTCAAAGTTATTAAGAAATACGCTATCGAATAAATATACACTACAAACGGTTATACCAGAAAATATAGCAATTAAAAATCAAATGGAGACAAATTCATGTTGGGCTTTTGCTACAATAGGGGCTTTAGAAACTAATCTAGCTTTGCAAGATAAAATAAACAGCAAAACAGCAAAAACATATGACTTTTCAGAAAGACATATGGCATATGGAATTGTAAGAAATTCATTTTTGAATAATGCAAAAAATCCATATGGCTTAAACCGAACTGTATCAAATGGTGGAAACTTTTTTATGGCAACAATGTATTTAAGTAATGGAATGGGAGCAATTAATGAAACAGATTTACCATTTGCCAATAATGAAGATAATATTGACATAGCGCAAATACAAAATAAAAAAGTGGTAACAACATTAAAAGATACTTTAATATTTTCTGCGCCAACAACAGCTACAGAGAAGCAAGAGTTAATGAATAAAATGAAACAACATATTAGCAATTATGGTGGAATTTATGCAAGCATACATGGTGCAGGAATTGTAAACGATTGCTATAATAATCAAACAGGAGCAATATATTGTACAAGCCATGACATAGACCATGCAGTTGTAATAATTGGATGGGATGATAATTATAGTAAAGATAATTTTAAAACAGGAAATAAACCATCAGCTAATGGAGCATGGATTATAAAAAATTCATGGGGAACACAGGTATCAGCTTATTTAGCAGATATAAAAAAACAAATATATGATAATAATACAGCTGCTTGCAATGCAAATGGTTGGAATTCTGCAAACAGTATACCAGATAATTTTATTATTTCACAACTAGAAAATACTTATGGAACAGGGAAAGTAAAAATAGAAAATAATGTTATTAGAATAGAATTAGGTGACAAAGGATATATGTATGTATCATATGAGGATAAGAACATATATCAAGGACTTTCAGGGGTGGAAAAAGTAGTTCCTAATAAGGATTACTATAATATATATCAAAATGATGAATTAGGCTTTTCAAAAGCGATAGCAACGCCAAATAGTCATGTGTATCTTGCGAATGTATTTACAAGAGATGCAAGTATTAAAGAAGCAGTAGACAGAATTAGTATAGTAACATTACAAGAATTTGATTGTAAAGTCTACATTAATGCCAATGGAAGTAGTAAAGCAAAGAGTGATTTAAAGCAAGTGAAATTAAAAACAGGAGATAGTATAAAATTAAAACCAGGATATAGGACAATTGAATTTGCAGAACCAGTGGAACTAAAGGGAAATCAATTTGCTATAGTAGTAGAGACAACAACAGATCAAGAAAGTTCTATTGTTACGATAGAGAATAAAGGAATAGAAGGTTGGGAAAATGCAACAATCAATCCAGGGGAAAGTTTTGTGTCTGGTGAAGGCTATTTTGAGGATAATATTTGGGATGACTTTGCTGGAAAAGAAGCAGGGTATAGTGGCAATGTTTGTATTAAAGCATTTACGATTCAAGATATACCAAAAGTATTAGAAAGCATTGTAATTACAAAAGTACCAAATAAGATAGCATATGAGGAAGAAGAAAATTTTGATAAAACAGGAATGATAGTAACAGCAAGATATAGTAATGGAGAAGAAAAAGAAATTACAAATTATACAATAGTAGATGGAAATAACTTATCAAAAGATAAAACGACTGTAACAGTAAGATATACAGAAGAAGGTGTTACGAAAGAAACAACACAAGCCATAACAGTAAAAGAAAAAGAGCTTGTTATTATACCAGAAAAAGTATTAGAAAGTATTATAATTACAAAAGCACCAAATAAAATAGAATATGAGGAAGAAGAAAACTTTGATAAAACAGGAATGATAGTAAAAGCAAGATATAGTGATGGAGAAGAAGTTGAAATTACGAATTATACGATAGTTGATGGAAGTAGTTTACCAAAAGGTAAAACAACCATAACAATAAGATATACAGAAAAAGGTGTTACGAAAGAAACAATACAAGCGATAACAGTCAAAGAAAAAGAAGAAGTGGTTGTGCCACAAAAAGTATTAGATAGTATTTTTGTTAGTCAAGTTCCGGCCAAAACAACTTATGAGGAAGAACAAAACTTTGATAAAACAGGAATGAAGGTAATGGCAAGATACAATAATGGAGAAGAAGCGGAAATTACCAATTATACGATTGTAGATGGAAACGGATTAACAAAAGGAAAAACAAGTGTAACAATAAGATACTCAGAAGAAGGCATTACGAAAGAAACAACGCAAGCAATAACAGTAACAGAAAAAACAGTAGTAGTTGAACCAGAAAAAAAGAGACTAGAAAGTATTACGATTAGCGTTGCTCCAGCTAGAACAACTTATGAAGAAGGTCAAAATTTTGATAAAACAGGAATGAAAGTAATAGCAAGGTATAGCAATGGTGAAGAGATAGAAATTACAAATTACACAATTATAGATGGAAATAATTTAAATAAAAATAGAACAACTATAACAGTAAGATACACAGAAGAAGGCATTACGAAAGAAACAACACAATCCATTATTGTAAAAGAGAAAGAACTTGTTATAGAACCAGAAAAAAAGGTGTTGGAAGGTATTTTTATTAACCAAGTACCAGTCAAAACACAGTATGAAGAAGGCGAAAATTTTGATAAAACAGGAATGAAAGTAATAGCAAGATATAATAATGGTGATGAAGAAGAAATTACAAATTATACGATAATAGATGGAAATAACTTAAGTAAAGATAAGACAGAGATAACAATTCGTTATACAGAAGAAGGAATTACGAAAACAGTCGTGCAAGAGATACAAGTAAAAGAAAAAACAGCAGTAAAGCCAGATGAACCAGATTTACCAGTAGAAAGAGAGCCTATATCTTGTGATTATACAGAAGCAAAAGCAATTGTAACAGACAAAGAAGCATACTTTTATACCAATCAAGAAAATGAAGCTTATGTAAAAATGAAAATAAAAATTTCTAATATAAAGATTGGAAATGAAGAAACATCATATACACATTATTATTATTTATCAGATAAGCAAGGAGAAAAAGACATAAAAGATAGTGAATGGAAAAAGGTAGAAGTAACAAAAGAAAATGGAATATTTACAATTACAATTGATATTAATACAAAAGAAATAAAAAATATAGAAGAAATGTCAGAAACAGATAATTTGTTTATTTATATAAAAGAAGTAGCAGAAATTGATGGAAAAAGTAAAATAGTAATTCCAGAGATTAGTCTTGAAAGTACATCAGAAGTGTCTATTTACTTAAATGACAAAAAAGTTAATAGTTTAGATGTAATTACAAAAAACGAAGACAATAATTCAAATGAAAAAGATAATACAATAGCACCAGGAGTTATTCCACAAGCTGGAGCATTTCCTATTATATTAGCAAGTATGATTGTTGCTGCAACAATAGGGGGATTTGCATACTATAAATCTAAAAATATAGACAAATAAAAATATTGTGATATAATAGAAAAAAAGAAAATGCGAAGGAGAGAAAATGATTGTAGATAAAAGTGGAAACATATTTGAAGATAGAAGAAAACAAGATGAAAGAAGAAAAGTGAGTATTGATGCTACTGGTGGAAGAAGAGAAAAACAAAGAAGAAAAGATGTAACAAAACCCAAAAAAACAAAATAATAAAAAGGTATCACATAATAGTGATACCTTTTTTATAATGCTTTTTATGACTAGCAGCAACCACCTCTGCCACCACCACAACAGCAGAATAAGATTAATATAATAATAATCCAAATGCAGCAATCGTCACCAAATCCGAAACCACATCCACAACCTCTGTTCTCTGGCATAAAATTCCCCTCCCTTCCCAAAAGAAAATGCAATAGTTAATTAGCAACCGCAACCTGTGTTACAGCCACAATTGTTATTACCACATCCGCCACAGCAGAATAGTAATAAGAATAGGATGATGAACCAAAGAAGTTCACTATTACAACAATTTCCCATTTTTACGTACCTCCTATATAACTTTGTTTTTGCTCTTTCGTATGATATATATTATTCAAATTTAGAAAAAGGGTTACAGTAGGGGAGAAAAAAATCTTCAAAATTTGTGCAAAAGCCTATACAAATGAGAATTGTTAATGATATAATTTGAAAGAATTAGGATATTAACAAATGAAATATAGATGGAGGAAAACAAAGAACATGGGGAACATTGTATTATTAGATGAACTAACAATTAATCAAATTGCAGCAGGGGAAGTTATAGAAAGACCAGCATCTGTTGTAAAAGAATTAGTTGAAAATTCAATAGATGCAGGAGCAACCAATATATCAGTAGAAATTAAAAATGGGGGAATTTCATATATTCGTATTACAGACAATGGAAAAGGAATTATGCCAGATGACATAGAAATGGCTTTTGAAAGGCATGCAACAAGTAAAATTAGAAAAGCAGAAGATTTAGAAACAGTGACTTCTATGGGCTTTAGAGGCGAAGCTTTAGCAAGTATTGCATCTATTAGTCATATGGAAGTAATTTCAAGAGCCATTGGAAGTGATATTGGTTGCAAAGTAGAAGTACAAGGAGGAGCTATGCTAAATAGAGAAGAAGCTGGCTGTCCACTTGGAACAACGATGACAGTAACAGATTTATTTTATAATACACCAGTAAGATATAAATTCTTAAAAAAGGATTTTACAGAAGCGGGATATATTGAAGATGTTATTACTAGAATAGCACTTGTTCATCCAGAAATAGCAATTAAACTAATTAATTCAGGAAAAACAGTGATTCAAACATCTGGAAACGGAGATATGAAAACAGTTATCTATAACATTTATGGAAAAGATATTGCCGAAAATATTATTGAAGTAAATTACAATTATGAAGATATGAAAATTACAGGTGTTATTGGAAAACCAGTAATTGCACGTTCTAATAGAAGTAACCAATTATTCTTTGTTAACAAAAGATATGTGAAAGATAAAACATTAACAAGTGCCGCAGAACAGGGGTATAAAGGATTACTTACAATTGGGAAATACGGCTTTTTAGTTCTAAATATAGAAATGAATCCACAAAAAGTAGATGTTAATGTACATCCTGCAAAATTAGAAGTAAGGTTTGATAATGAAGGAATGGTGTTTAAAGCAGTTTATCATTCCGTTAAGGAAAGCTTATTAAAAGGAGACTTGGTACCAGATAGAACAAGAATAGAGATTCATCAAGAACAAGAAAAAACGATGCAATATAAACCAAGTACAGTAAGTGGTTCTAATAGTTTTGATTTGGGACAAGACGTGTCAAAACAGGAAAATAACAATGAAATAAAAGGCTTATTTACCAAAATACAGCAAGAAGAAAAAGAAGTATCTGTTCCAATCAATCAAAGCGCAGAAGAAACGTCAGAAAACAACATAGAAGAAACACAAAAGGAAAGTATAGATAATAAAGAAAACATAAATAGTAATTTTAACTTAGAAGACAAGATAGAAAAAAACAGTTTTCAAGAATTCGACAAGAAACCAGAACCAAAAGTAGTCAATTTAAAAGCAGTTAATGAAAAAATGGAACAATTAGCCAATTTACAAGTTAGTGCAGATTATGAAAATTTTGATGAAATGTATGCAAGAACTTTTGGAACGAGCAAAAAGGAAACAAAACTAGCGGAAGAAGAGGAAGAATATAAACTACAAGCAGGAGACTTAAAAACAGTAGAAAATGTTTCTATTTTTGAGAAAACAGAAAAAGAGGAATTGCCAAGTTATACATTTATTGGAATTGCATTTGCAACTTATATTATTATAGAAATGAATAAAGAATTATACATTATTGACCAACATGCAGCACATGAAAGAATTATGTATGAAAAAGTGAAAAAGAATTATTATAATGATGAAGAAAAAGACTCACAATTAATGCTTTTACCAGATATTATTAATTTATCACATAGGGATATGGAGATTGCAAAAGATAATATAGAAGTATTTAGAAAAGCAGGGTTTGTATTAGATGAATTTGGAGAAAATACAATTAAATTGACAGGAGTTCCTAACATATGTTTAGAACTAGACACAAAAGAGTTATTTTTGGAAACATTAGACGAAATTAATACTGTAGCAAGAACTGCAAAGCAAGAAATTGAAGAAAAGTTTATTGCAACAATTGCCTGCAAGGCAGCAGTAAAAGCAAACATGGCACTAACCAAAGAAGAAGTAGAGCATTTAATGAAACAATTATTAGTACTTCCAAATCCATTTACATGTCCACATGGAAGGCCAACAGCAATAAAAATGACCAAAAATGATATAGAAAAGAAATTTTCAAGAAGATAAAAAGGAGAAAATAGATGGGCTTAATTTTATTTTTTATACTAATCTTAAATATAGTAGCAATTGTATTAACATATCATTGTTTATCAGATTTAGAACAAAAAGAAAAAATGATATTTATTGCTGTTGGAGTTGCCTTAATGTATATGCTAACATCGGTGGTATATAGTTTAAGTACAAAAGAAATTGCAATAAAAGAAGTATCAGAAACAGGAAAGAATTTAATTACTTTTTTATTTGTACCAATTAATGCACTAGTAATCCTACCAATTTTTGCAAAATCATATGGAAAATACAAAATAGGAACATTAACCGGAGCTCATTTAAGAAATAGAGGTATTTTGTTAGGTGTTATATTACTTGTTATTTTAATAGTAGAATTTTCATGTTTTAAAGATGTTCAAAAAGGAGTAGAAAAACGACTACAAGAAAAATATGAAAAAAGAGTAGAAGTAATACAAAAAGATGATACCAATCATGAAAATAGCAATAATACACAAGCAGAAGCTCCAATGATAACAGACAATACAGTAGAAAATGATATAACGAATCAAGATGGTGACACATTAAAAGAAGAAACAAATGAAATAAATGTAAATAATAGCATAGAAAATCAAATGAAAGATAATACAATAAATGAAATGTAAACAAGGGGAACAAATATGAAAAAAGAAAAAGTAATTGTTATTTGTGGACCAACAGCATCAGGGAAAACAAAACTATCAATAGAAGTTGCTAAAAAATTAAATGGGGAAATTGTATCTGCCGATTCCATGCAAATCTATCAAGATATGACAATTGGAACAGCAAAACCTACAAGTGAAGAAATGCAAGGGATTAAGCATTACCTGATTGATTGTGTTTCTCCAGATACAAGATATAATGTAGCAGAATATAAGAAAGAGGCAATCGCAGCAATAGAAGAAATTATCAAAAAAGGCAAAACGCCTATTGTAGTAGGTGGAACAGGGTTGTATGTTAATTCACTAATCTATGGTATAGATTACCCAGAAATAGAAACAGATATAAAATACAGACAAATGCTAGAGGAAATTGCGGAAAAGGAAGGGCTAGAAAAATTATATGAAAAAGCAGAAGAAATTGATCCAGAAGCAGTAAAAAGCATTAGCGTAAATGATAAAAAAAGAATTTGCAGAATTTTAGAAATTTATCATACAACGGGAAAAACGAAAACAGAGCAAGAAGCAATTTCAAGAGAAAATGGGCCAAAGTACGATTATTTAGTATTTGGAATTAAAATGGATAGAGAAAAATTATATCATCGAATTAATAAGCGTGTGGATATAATGCTAGAAGATGGACTAATAGAAGAAGTAAAACAAGTTTTAGCAAAGTATAAAGAGTTTCCAACAGCAATGCAAGGATTAGGCTATAAAGAAGTAGTAGAATATTTAAATGGAATAACAACAAAAGAAGAAATGATAGAAAAAATAAAAATGGAAACAAGGCGATATGCCAAAAGACAATTAACATGGTTTAGACGATATGAAAACATGATTTGGATAGATGGATTAGATGATATACAAAACAATATTAACATTATTGTGGAGGAATATTGTGGAGAAGAGAATACAAAAAAATGAATCAAGCATAAATAGAAAGAATAAGAAAAAAAATAAATTGAAAAAAGTAGTAACTAAAAATAGAAAAGGTATTGTTTTTATTGTTTTATTAGCGGTTATTATTTACTTAGCTACTGTTGTTACACAATTGATAAAAAATCCAACAAATACATTTTTAGTGGAACAAGGAAAAATTTATCAAGAAGAAATTGCTACAGGTTACATTATTAGAGAAGAAACTGTGGTAAAAGGGAAAAATTATAAAAATGGTATGGCTCAAGTGAAAGCAGAAGGCGAAAGAGTAGCTAAAGGCGAGGATATTTTTCGTTATTATTCTAAAGGCGAAGATAGCTTGATGAAAAAAATAGAAGAACTAGATAAAAAAATAGATGAAGCAATGGAAAAAGAAAAAAATATATTTTCAAGTGGCGATACAAAAGTTTTAGACAATCAAATAGCAGAGAAGATTGAAAAATGTTACCATGAAAGTGACTTACAGAAAATAAAAGAATATAAAAAAGATATTAATGCATATATTACAAAAAAAGCAAAAATAGCTGGAGAGCAAAGTCCAAATGGGTCATATTTAAAAAAGTTAATTGATGAAAGAAAGAAATATGAAAATTCCCTAAATACAGGAGCAGAATATGTAAAGTCACCTAGTAGTGGAGTTGTTTCATACAGGGTAGATGGATATGAAGAAGCTTTAACAACAAAGGAATTTGGAAAAATATCAAAAAACTTTTTAGAAAAAATTGATTTGAAGACAGGGCAAATTATAGTAGCGAATGATGAAAGTGGAAAAATTATTAATAACTATGAATGCTATATTGCTACCATATTGCATTCGAACCAAGCGATGCAAGCAAAAGTGGGAGATGAAGTAGAATTAAGACTACCAAGTGGAAATGAAGTAGAAGCGGAAATAGAATATATTAATAGACAAGATGATAGCGATTATGTAATTATATTTAAACTAGATAAATGCGTAGAAGAATTAATTAGTTATCGCAAAATTTCTTTTGATATTATTTGGTGGAGCCATAGTGGTAAAAAGATACCAAATTCAGCAATCAAATATGAAGAAAAGGGAAAAAACAAAGTCGCATATGTTATTAGAACAAGAGCAGGTTATCAAGACAAAATATGGATAAAAGAATTAAAAACAAATGGTAAATATACAATTGTAGCAGACTATAATAGTGAAGAATTAGAAAACTTAGGATATACATCAGAGGAAATAAAAGCAAGAGGGACAATTTCAATGTATGATGAAATATTAATAAATCCATAAAATATTACAACAATATTACAAAAATGTTACACTTTAATGACAAATGGTAATAAAGTAAAAAAACTCTTGACAATATTACAAAAATAGTAGATACTATAAAGGTGAAACGAAGGACAAACTTAAGAAAGTTTATAGGAGGTTATTAGAATGGCAGGAGCTATCATGGAAAAAGTATGGAATTTGCTAGGAGTAGAGCCAGATACAGATGAGGAAATTGATGAATTAGATGATATAGAAGTAGAAAACACAATGGATATAGAGGAAGATGAAGACAGAAAAATTTGGGGAAGAAGAAACAGTAAGGTTGTTAATATGCCACAAAGCAATCAAGTAAAAATGGTAATTTGTCAACCAACTACTTTTGAACAATCAGAAAGTATCTGTACTTTATTAAAAGAAAAGAAATCAATTATTGTAAATTTGGAATATGTTAATAAAGATATTGCAAGAAGAATTGTTGACGTGGTTAGCGGAGCAGTTCATGCTTTGGATGGAAATTTACAAAAAGTGTCTAATTCAATATTTTTAGTAGCGCCATTTAATTATGATATTACAAATGAAATGGCAAGAGAAGAAATTAAAAATAAACTATCTGTTTCTTGGATTAGAAATAATGCTAATAACTAAAAAATAAACTATTGAGATAGAATTCATATACAGTATTAGGAGGAAACAAAAATGTACACACCATTGGATATAGAAAATAAGAAATTTGCAAAACAAATGATGAATGGATATAGTGTTGAAGAAGTAGATGAATTTTTAGACGAATTAACATTAGACTATGAAAAATTATATAAACAATCTAGTGAAAACGATGCTAAAATTGCAGAGTTAGAAGAAAGTATTGCAAAATATAAGAATCTAGAATCTACACTTAATAGTACATTAATTATGGCTCAAAGTACAGCAGACGAAATCAGAAAAACAGCTCAACAACAAGC
>CATKGX010000089.1 GCA_949747775.1 uncultured Clostridia bacterium
GAATAGATAAGGAAATAAAACAATGGAAAATAACGTAAAACAAATTAGCAAGCCAATTGTAGAATGGTATCAAAAGGAAGATAAGAACTTGCTATGGAAGCAAGATAAAGAGCCCTATCACATTTGGATTTCTGAAATAATGCTACAACAAACAAGGATTGAGGCAGTAAAAAAATATTATGAAAGATTTATAAAAGAATTGCCAACTGTTTATGACTTGGCAAAAATTGATGATGAGAAGTTACTAAAACTATGGGAAGGGCTTGGCTATTATTCACGTGCTAGAAATCTAAAAAAGGCAGCAAATATAATTGTAAGTGAATATAATGGAATTGTTCCAAAACAATATGAAGAACTGATAAAGTTACCTGGAATTGGTGAATATACAGCAGGTGCTATTGCGTCTATTAGTAATAATGAAAAGGTGCCTGCAGTAGATGGGAACGTACTTAGAGTGATGTCAAGAATAATAGGAAGTAAAGAAAATATTTTGCATCCTGAGACAAAGAAAAAGATAACTAAAATTGTTCAAAAGATATTACCAGAAGAAGCGGGAGACTTTAATGAAGGGATAATGGAAATAGGAGAAAAAATATGTCTTCCTAATGGACGTCCTTTATGTGATAAATGTCCTATTAAGGACTTTTGCGTAGCAAACAAGAAGAATATGATAGAAGAAATTCCAGTTAGAATAAAAGACACAAAACGTAAGATACAAAACAAAACAGTATTTGTTCTTTATACAATAGATGGAAAAATAGCAATTTGCAAAAGGAAAGATAAAGGAATACTAGCAGGTTTATATGAATTGCCCAACGTAGAAGAGTTTGTAGAAGAAGGCGATGTGAGAGAATGCCTTAAGAAGTGGGATATAAGACTAGAAAAAGTAATAGCAAAGGGACAGAAAAAGCACGTTTTTACACATATCGTATGGCAAATGAAATATTATGAAATAGTTGTGTCAGAAGCAAATGAAAGTTTTATATGGGCATCAAAGAAGGAACTAGACAAAGGCTATGTGTTGCCTACTGCATTTGCAAAATTTTTATAAAAAACATAAAAATATTGACTTATACACCTAAATGTAATAAGATTAACCAGTATGAAATATACAATTAAATAAGGAAAATACTGTATTGATTAGGCGTATATATAAGGAGGAATATGGAGTTGGACAAAAGGAAAATTGCAGATATTCTAACGAAAGAAATTAAGCAAGAACAAATTAATATAGATGAACCTATGAAAAAGCATACTTCTTTTAAAATAGGAGGGAATGCAGATATATTTGTAAAAATACATACAATTGAAGAGCTAAAATATGTTATAAAAATCTCTAAAATAGAAGAAATTCCATTAACAGTAATTGGTAATGGAAGCAATATATTGGTAAGAGACAATGGGATTAGGGGAATTGTAGTTAAATTAGAATTTAATCAAATTATGATAGATGGAACTGTTGTAACAGTAGGAGCAGGTGTAAAATTAGGTGAGCTAGGACAAAGGCTATTACAAAAGGAAATAACCGGTTTTGAGTTTGCTTCTGGTATTCCAGGAACGATAGGCGGAGCGGTAAGAATGAATGCTGGTGCTTATGGTGGCGAAATGAAAGATATTATTATAGAAACAAAGTGTTTTGATATAGAGCAATATGAAAAAGAAATACAGGAAGAAAAAAGTAGTGGAACAAAGTGCAATAAGTCAAAAGCTTCAGAAGTAATCGTATTAGCGAATGAGGAGCAAGAATTTTCATATAGACACAGTATCTTTATGAATAAGAAATACATCATTTTAGAGACGACCTTACAATTAGAAAAAGGAAACGCATATGATATAAGAAATAAAATGCAAGAATATTTATATAGCAGAAAAGAAAAACAGCCTGTAGGTATGCCAAGTGCAGGAAGTACATTCAAAAGAGGAAAAGACTATATTACAGCAAAGGTAATTGATGAATGTGGACTAAAAGGCTATCATATAGGGGATGCAGAAGTGTCAAATGTGCATGCAGGTTTTATTGTGAATAAAGGAAATGCTACAGCAAAAGATGTTTTAGGAGTAGTAAAACATGTACAAGAGGTTGTTTATGAAAAAACAAAAAAGAGTATAGAATTAGAAGTTGAAATTATAGGAGAATAATTTTTAATAAAGATTTTAAGAATAAAGAGAGGATAAAAAATGAAGGGATTTTTTAGATGGTTTAATCAAAAAACAAAAATGAAAAGATGGATGGTACTAATATTAATAGGAATTTTATTATGCTGCTATGGAATGGCCACAGTACTGACCAGCAAACAAATTGAATTAGTAGATTTAGCTAAAATTATAGGAATATTTGTAGCTGGGTTTGTATGTGTTATTATAGGAATTGTATCGATTCAAAAAAGGACATTAGAACTATTAGTAGCAGATACAGATAATAGAAAGAAAGAAAAAGAAGGAAAAGTTAAATCACTAATTTTTAACAAGAAAATTTATAATCAAGGACCAAAAGTAGTAGCAATTGGTGGGGGAACAGGGCTAAATTCTGTATTAAAAGGACTAAAAAATTATACAGATAACATTACTGCTTTAGTAACTGTATCAGATTATGGGGAACCAAAGTCACAGTCAAGAGAAATATTAAACACACTACCATTAGATGATATAAAAGATAGCTTAGTAGCACTTGCAAAAAATGAAGAAGAAATGAGAAATTTGCTAAACTATAAATTTACAAGGGGAAACCTACAATCACTTTCTTTTGGTGATGTTTATTTATCTGCAATGCAAGGTGTATATGGGGATTTTGCAGAATCTGTAAAGCAAACAGAGTCTATTTTAAATATGACAGGAAAAGTATTACCAGTAACATTAGAAGAAATTAAAATTTGTGCAGAATTAGAAGATGGAACCGTTATTGAAAGCAAAGATAAAATTCCAGAAGTAGTAAATGAAAAGACAAGTAGAATTAATCGAATTTATATTACACCATCAAACTGCAAGCCAGCTCCTGGAGTGTTAGAGGCGATTAGAGAAGCGGATGCTATTATCATTGGACCAGGAAGTTTATATACTAATATTATTCCAAACCTTTTAGTAAAGGGTGTATCAAAAGCAATTAAAGAAAGCAAAGCATTTAAAATATATATTAGCAATTTAATGACTGAGCCAGGACAAACTGATAATTATACTTTATCAGATCACATTAGAGCAATTAATGAACATGCAGGGAAAGGGGTTATTGAATATTGCATTTACGATACAGGAGAAATTACACCAGAGTTTATTAGAAAATATAATATGGAAGGTTCTGAACTTGTAGAACAAGATAAATCAAGAGCAAAAGTAGAAGGTGCTAACTTAATGCAAAGGAATTTATCATATATTGAAGATGGATTTATACGTCATAATCCAGATGCTATTGCAGCTTCTATTATTCAATTAATATGTGATGATTTAAAATTTAAAGATATGCAAAATGATACACAATATATGATGCTAAATGAAAAATTAAAAGATGCCAAAAAGAGTATAAAAAAAGAAAAGAAAGCAAATAAAACAAAGAAAACAGGGAAAAGAGAGAAAAATCTAAAACAACAAAGTAAATTCTTTAAGAAGTATCAAGATAGAATAGAGTCAATACAAGAAGCAGAGCTAAAATTAAAGCAAAAAGAGATGAAAGAAAAGTCTAAAAAATAGTTACAAAAGAAGTAGAAGTAAATCTGGAGGAATACCAATGAGATATGAAAATGAAAAATTAAGTTTAGAAGAAGGCGTTAAAAGAGAGTGGATTGTGACAAATGGAATAGGAGGATATGCTAGTTCTACAATTATTGGTGCAAATACTAGAAAGTATCACCGGACTACTTGTAGCGCCACTAGTACCCCCTGCTGGTAGAATGTTAATTTTATCAAAGTTAGATGAAAATATACAAACAAACGGAAAAAGTTACAATTTATATACAAATATGTGTAAGAATTATATTTCAGATGGATACAAGAAAATGAAAACATTTGAAAAAGAGTATATTCCAATTTTTACTTATCAAGTAGAAAATATTATGATAAAAAAATTTATTTGTATGGAATATGGCAAAAATACAGTAGTTGCATACTATTATATAAAAAATCAGGATGCACAAACGAAATTGACTTTAGCGCCAATTATTAATTATAGAGATTTTCATAGTGTAAATCAAAATGAACATATTAATTTAAGGCAAGAAATAACAAATAACAAAGTAAAGATGATAGTAGATAATCAGTCACAACGACCAATTTACATGAATTTGTCTGAAGGAAACTATATAAAGCATGAAGGCGATATGTTTAGAGGAATGTATTATATAGAAGAAGAAAAGCGTGGGCAAAATGCAGAAGAAAACCATGTTGTTCCAGGAAGATATGAAGTGACATTAGAACCAAATGAAGAAAAATATATTACATTTGTGTGTTCATTGGAAAATAATATTGAAGAACTAGATGGAAAAGATGTTATAAACAAAGAAATTGTTAGACAAAGTGAATTAATTTATGATAGTGGGTTATTGGATGAGAAAAATAAACAAAGTACAAATCCAGAATATGTAAGTTTAGTAAAAACATTTATAACAGCAGCAGATAATTTTGTTGTATACCGTTCATCTTTTGCGTTATATACAATTTTAGCAGGATATCCTTGGTTTTTAGACTGGGGACGTGATAGTTTAATTGCTTTTGAAGGACTATTACTAAAAACAAGAAGATTTCAGGTGGCAAAAGAAGTATTGCTAACTTCTATTAGAGATATAAAGTATGGATTGGTTCCTAATGGATATTCTGGGTATGACAATAGACCACTTTACAATAGTGCAGATGCATCACTATTATTATTTGAGCAAGTAAAGAAGTTTTTAGCATATACACATGAATATGAATGGATAAAAGAAAACGTATATCCTTCATTAGAAAAAATTATACAAGCATATATGGGAAAAATAGATGTTGACAATAATAATATTTATATGGATACAGATTATCTAATTTCATCGGGAACTCCAGATACGCAAAATACATGGATGGATGCTAAAATTGGAGATTTTGCAGTTACACCACGTAATGGAAAAGCGGTAGAAATTAATAGCATGTGGTATAATGCGCTAAAAATTATGGAAGAGTTAACGATATTAACAAAAGGAAAAGCGCCAGCTAAGCAATATGCAGAACTTGCAAAAGAAGTTAAAAAAAGTTTTGAAAGTAAGTTTTATAATAAAAGAAGAAAGTGTTTATATGATGTTTTAGGAGATTCTAAAATAAGACCAAATCAAATATTTAGCTTGTCATTATCATATCCAGTGCTTGAACCAAGTTCACAGATAGCAAAAGAAGTATTTAATACAGTGACCAAAAAGCTATTAACACCATATGGTTTAAGAACACTTGCTAAAGGGGAACCTGGATATAGAGAAAGTTATGAAGGTGATATGATAAAAAGAGATATGAGCTATCACCAGGGTATTATATGGCCATGGCTACTTGGACCATATTATGACGCTATGAATCATATAATTAATGGAGAAAAAAACAAAGGAGCAAAAAAAGAATTAGAAGAACAGAGAAAAACATTTGTGCAAGAAATAGGGAAAACATTTATTACAGAAATGTATTCTAATAGTACAGCTGGAAACATTCATGAGGTGTATGATGGAAATAGTAAAAATTATCGTCCAGATGGAACATTTGCACAAGCGTGGAGTATTGCAGAAATTTTTAGAATAATCATGTAAGTAAAGGTAAGAGAAAATAATGAGAATATTAGGAATAGATCCAGGATTTGCAATTACAGGATATAGTGTTATTGATTATATTGGCAATAAATTCAAACTAATTACTTCTGGTGCAGTATTAACAAAAGCAGGAGAATCATTTCCACTAAGGTTATTAAAATTAAATAATGATTTAGAAAATATTATAGATGAATATAAACCAGATGCTATTTCGGTGGAAGAACTATTTTTCAATAACAATGCAAAGACAGCCATTAATGTAGCACAAGCAAGAGGGGTGATATTAGTAGTAGGTTGTAGAAAAAAGATACCAACTTACGAATATACACCACTTCAAATAAAACAAGCAGTAGTGGGCTATGGTCGAGCAGACAAAATACAAGTACAAAGAATGGTAAAAACAATATTAGCAGTGGATAACCTGCCAAAATTAGATGACACAACAGACAGCATGGCAGCTGCTATATGCCATGCTCACTCAGCAAAATTTGCACAAAAACTATAAATGCACAAATTCGACCTGTCCCCGACATGACAGAAGTAGCATATAGGGGATTGTCCTTAACATGGCAAAGGAGGCGCAAAATGGTATATTTACTATATGGAGAGGAAACGTATTTACTAGAGGCGAAACTAAAGAAATTAAAAAAAGAATTTGGAGAAGCAGTTAAAGGAATTAACTTTATACAAATTGATGCAGAGAATATATCTGAAATTATTTCAGATATAGAAACTCCTGCTTTTGGATATTCTACAAAGTTAATTATTGCTAGGAATACAGGATTGTTTAAGAAAGAGAAAAAAGCAGCAAAAGGAAAATCAAAAAAGACAGAAGCTACTAATTCTTTAGAAGGAAAAATTGCAGACTATATGATGGAACACAAAGATATTTTAGAAGAAGATGTGACTCTTATTTTCGTAGAGGAAACAGTAGAAAAAAATAGTTTGTATAAAGCAATAGAAGCAGTAGGAGAAATTACAAATTTTGAACCTTTGAAGTTGCCACAGATAGTAGAAAATATTAGAAAAATTTGCAGTTTATATAAAGTAAATATAGGGGCAGATGTAGCAAAATATTTTGTAGAATGCTGTGGAACCAATATGCAAGACCTAATTAATGAAATTAGAAAACTGATTGAGTATGTGGGACCTGAACGGAACAATTCAAAAAGAAGATATTGATAAGTTGTCGATTAAGCAATTAGATAGTGTTATTTTTGATTTAACAGATAATTTAGGAAAAAAAGAGATTCGTAAATCGTTAGAAGTGTTAAATAACTTACTATATAGCAAAGAACCAATTCAAAAGATATTAATTACTCTATATAACCATTTTAAAAAGTTATACATTGTTAAAATGGCTGAAAAATATAGAAAAGATTTGGCAACTGCGATGAAGTTAAAACCAAACCAATTATTTTTGGTAACAAAATATAAAGCACAGGCCAGATATTTTGAAGAAATAGAGTTAAGAAAGATTTTGCAAGAATTAACAGACCTAGATAGTAATTATAAAACTGGCTTAATTGATTTAAACATTGGTTTAGAGGCAATTTTGTGTAAATATTGTTCTTAAATATAAAAAAGAAAAGAGGTATTTGTATGGAAAAGTATGACTTAATTGTGGTAGGAATGGGACCGAGTTCAATTTTTCTAGCATATGAATTAGTGCAGCTAGGAAAGGCAAAAAATGTGTTACTAATAGAAGAAGGAAAAAAGGTAGAAAAGAGATTTTGCCCAATTGAACAAACGGGTAAGTGTATTAAATGTAGACCATTTTGTAATATTACAAGTGGATTTTCAGGGGCAGGTGCATTTTCAGACGGAAAACTTTCTTTATATAACCCAGAAGATGATGACATTTATGTAGGTGGAAATTTGCATGAATATATAGGAGTTAAAAAGACAAAAGAACTAATTGATTATACAGATAAGATATATTTGAAATTTGGAGCAGATGAAAGGTTAGAGGGAATTAAGCATAAAGAGGAGATAGGAAAGATATATCAAAAGTCTAAAAAAGAGGGAATTAATTTAATTAATATTCCAATTAGACACTTAGGAACAGAAAAAAGCCATGAGATTTATGGAAGAATAGAAAAATACCTAGAAGACCATAAAATTCATTTAATGTTTGAAACTGTTGTAGATGATTTGATTGTAGAGAACGGAAAAACAAAAGGCGTTAAAATAAAGAAGGCAAAAGAAGCAGAAAATGAAGGGATAGAAGCGGAAGCAATTTGGGCAGATAAGGTAGTAATTGCAGTAGGAAGAAAAGGTGCTAACTGGTTAACAAAGATGTGCGATAAGCATAAAATTGATACAAAGCCAGGAACAGTAGATATTGGAGTAAGATATGAACTACCAGATAGTGTTATGAGCGAAGTAAATAAATATATGTATGAAGGAAAATTTATTGGAAGGCCAGAACCTTTTAGAGATAAAGTTAGAACTTTTTGTCAGAACCCAAGTGGATTTGTTTCAACAGAAGTATATGATGATAACTTAACATTAGTAAATGGACATTCATACAAAGACAAGAAAAGTACAAATACAAATTTAGCAATTTTAGTATCACATAATTTTATATATCCGTTTAATAAACCAATTGAATATGGTAGAAATGTAGCAAGAAACTTAAATGAATTAGGAAATGGAAATATTGTTGTACAAAGATTGGGAGATATTTATAGAGGAAAAAGAACATGGGAAAATGAGCTAAAAGAAAACTCAGTTGTACCAACACTAAAGGCTGCTGTTGCAGGAGATATCACATTTGCACTAGGTTATAGAACCATGACAGATATTTTGCAGTTTATAAGAGGGCTAGATAAAGTAATAGAAGGTTTTGCAAATCCAGATAACTTGTTATATGGACCAGAAATTAAATTCTATAGTAATAAAGTAAATGTAGATAATAATTTTGAGACAAACATTAAAGGATTATACTCAATAGGCGATGGTGGAGGAATGACAAGAGGTCTTATGATGGCATCTTGCTCTGGAGTAGAGTTAGCAAGAATTTTAGCAGAGAATGTATAAAATAAAAGGAATAGGAATGATGAATTTCATCATTCCTATTCCTTTTATTTATTCAGAGATAACTTCATCAAAAAGAGGGTCATCAAAAAAGTCTTTTAAAGTGATGTTAAATGCTTCACAAATATGTAACATTGTATCCATTCTTAAATTTTTGGTATCATTTTTTAGAAAATCACAAATAGTGGGTAGAGATACGCCAGCAGCTTTTGATAAGTCGAAAAGTTTCATATTATTTTTCTTTAATAATTGGTTAATTCTTTGTCTTGTAGCATCTGCTAATTGCATAATTCCACCTCTTTTTTAAGTTTAAATATAAAAAATTATATCAAAGCACACAAAACAACCACTAAGGAAAAACTTAATAAGAGACAAAAAGTAAGAAATTCCTTAATAAAGTATTGCAAAGAAATAAGATTAGTGTTATCCTATTAAGGAATTCCTTAGTAAAGTAATATGGAATTAAAACAAGAGAAAAAGGGAGAATAAACGTATGAAAGAAGTAGAAAAGAATAAGGGAATTACACTAATTGCATTAGTTGTAACAATAGTTATACTAATCATACTAGCAACTATTAGCATAAACCTTATACTAGGAGATGGAGGACTAGTAAGTAGAAGTCAAAAATCAGGAGAAGAATATAAGATAGCAGGAGCAAGAGAGAAGCTAGACATAACTCTAGGAGATGCGCAAATAGAAAAAAGAATAAACAAAAAATATAATCAAAATGAATTTTTAGATGAATTTATAACAAAGAGTTTACCACAAGTAAAAATTCAAGGAGATATCGCTATAGTAGAAGGCTATGCATTTGAAATGGATAGAAGTGTACCAAAGATAGGAAAGTATATTGGAAAAGAAGAAGAACTAGTATTTCCAGAACTGGATGTGAAAGTGGTAAAAGCAGAGGACAATAGAACGGCGATAATAACAATAACTGCTAAAGAAGAAACAAATGGAATTAATAAAATAGAAATATGGCAAGAAGGTTTTGTAATAAAAAAATATCCATATGAAAATATAAAAGAAGAAATAAGACTAGACTATGAAGCAACACAAAATGGAAAATATATGATAAAAGCATATGGAGAACTTGTAACAACACAATTAAAAGAAGTAAATGGATTAATAGTAAATGTAAAATATAGTCCAAATGGAAATGAGGAGTATAAAAAAGAGCATAAAGTAATAGTAACAGCAGATGAAACAATAGAAAAGATTAAAAGTATAAAATATCAATGGCTACAAACGACAGCAAAGCCAACAGAAGAAAGTTTTACAGAAAGCTGCAATAATGGAGACACTATTACGAAAAATGAGATAACAGGAGAATGGTATTTATGGACATTATTGGAGACAGAAAGTGGAAAAAACAATATAGGAAGGAGTGAGATTTTTAACTTTGACAATAGTGGACCAAATACAACTCTAACATCCATACCAGTATCAGAAACAGCTTTTACACTAAATGCGACAGCACATGATAATGAAACAAAAGTAGTAAAATATGAATTTTATGCAAATGATACATTACAGACTACAATTGATACAGAAGAAGAGACAGCAAGTTTTACAGTAACAGATATGAGTACAGGAAATACAAATTGTTATGTAATTGTAACAGATGCATTAGGAAATACGACGAAAGCAACTACTACAGGAACAACAAAGTTATATGCGTGGGAAAGATGGTCAGCGATAGAAACAAAGAGGTATAATGTTGTCCAAGATGGCACAGATACGGTGTGGAACCGTTATTCTATTTGCAGTTATACTAGTTACAAAATATGCTCTACAACAGGCGACTTTGAAATGTGGACACCAAGTATAAGCGCAGATCCAATTGGACGTTACGTTGTGGTTAATTGCAAAAGGATTATACAGGTAACAAGTAGTGGACAAGGAGGATCGCCATTTTTTGTATGCTGTTGGAGTCGGGCCTGCTTATGTTTCGAAACATGTTGATAGTTCTTGGTCGAAAGGTGGAACACAATATAGTGATATTACTTCAACGAATAAGGTTGCGTATCCTTCGAATGGAAGAGAAGGAGGATATTGGTATGTATATAAAGGGCTAAAATAGATAGCAAAGAAAAAATAAAGGCTATATAAAAAGAAGTAGTTTCGTAAAAGAATATAAAATATAATAATAAGAGAATATGTATAAAACTACCTTTTTTTCAAATACTATTTTTGAAAGAGAGGTAGTTTTTATATGTACAGTGATGAAACACATAGAATGGCTCGTAAGAGCGAAGCTAAAGCGCAGCCATTAAATTTTAGAACAGATTTGGCACTAGAAAGAAGAGACTTATATAGAAAAGCAAATAATATAGAGCAAGAGGTAAGTGGGATTGAAACAGAAGAGGAAAAAACAGGAGATACAATTGTAACAACAAGAGTAAAAGTATTAGATAAGCAAGGAGAAGAGGCTATTGGTAAGCCTATTGGGAATTATATTACAATTGATATAAAGAAATTAAAAGTGGCAGGTGAGGAAGAAATACAACAAGCTTCAGAGGTAGTAACAAAGGAATTAAAGAGTTTGATTGAAAAACATGTGGACAAAATGGCACCAATTTTAGTTGTAGGATTAGGAAATTTATATGTTACGCCAGATGCGTTAGGGCCAAAGGTAATTAATGAAATTGATATTACAAGACATTTGTTACAATATATGCCAGAAGTGTTAGATGAAAATACAAGACCTGTAAGCGCAGTGTCTCCAGGAGTACTTGGTACAACAGGAATTGAAACGCAGGAGATTTTAAAAGGAATTGTAGAAAACATAAAGCCACAGTTACTAATTATTATAGATGCCTTGGCATCCAGAAGTATAGAAAGGATTAGCAGTACAATTCAGTTAGCAGATACAGGAATTGTGCCAGGTGCAGGAGTGGGAAATACTAGAAAGGAACTTTCAAAAGATACGTTGGGAGTGCCTGTGATTGCACTAGGAATACCTACTGTTGTAGATGCTGCTACTATAGCAGCAGATAGTCTAACGCTTTTTATACAAAAAGCACAAGAACAAGCACAGTCAAATGATTATTTAAATCAACTACAAGAGGAAGATAAATATGAAATGATTAAGGAAGTTTTAACACCAAGTGACTACAATTTTATTGTAACGCCAAAAGAGATTGATGATTTAATTGAAAATATGAAAGATATTGTTGCAAGGGGAATTAATTTTGCTATTAATTAGAAATAAAAGTTAAATAGGATTTTAAATGAAGAATATTAAAAATAAAATGATAAAATCACTGCTAATTTGTTTGGGCAGTGATTTTATTATTTTACATAGTTTCATTTTATAAAGAAATTGGCTGATAGATGCTGGCAATATCACCAGTTTGTTCACCAGTTGAAAGGATAATAGGATAATAATTATTTTTGGCTAGCCACTCATAAACTTCATAAGAATGATTACAACTCATTGTATAAGCGTCTTTTAGAAATTGTCTTAAAGTTAAATTAGTAGCTTCCATGGAAGCGATAGCATACTCTTTTCCAGCTCTTTTCAATGTTAAAAAATAGGATAAAGCAATTTCCCTGTCTGTTAAAGTAGTTGCATTAGTGTTTACCGTAATTGGCTGAGCTGGTTTTGATTTTTCAATGTTGTCAGTAAAAATTGAATGATTAATTTGAGGAACATTTAATTTTCCAGTTGCAGTATCTACATTTTTTACAAATTCTACTTTTCGATTATAATCTTCTACATGGATGGGAAAATGATTGCACAATAAAGATTTTAATTCTTCATTAGTAACTTGGTTTTTAAATAGTGACATACATGTGATTGTGTTAACACAACTTGTAATTAATTCATTTAAGCTACTTAACTCACATATTGTTAATTTCATAAATACCTCCATTCGAGCAAAAAAGCTCTAACAATTTTATAGTCAAATATTAGTATAACCAAATAAAAAAAAGATATACTTCTTCAGAAAAACATGCTATAATAAAGAGGTTGATGATAAAAAACAGGAGGTAATATATGGAAAAAATAGAAGAAGAGGCAATGAAGATAGCAATAGAAGAGTCAAAAGTAAATAGTATGAATGATTATAAAAAAGGTGGTCCTTTTGGAGCAGCCATTGTAAAGGATGGGAAGATAATAGCAAGGGCACACAATACTGTAATTGAAAGTAATGATGCTACAGCACATGCTGAAATTAATGCAATAAGGCAAGCATCTAAAATATTAAACACAAATGATTTATCAGACTGTATTTTATATACAAGTGCTGAACCTTGTCCAATGTGTTTGTCTGCTATTATTTGGGCAAATATTAAAGAAATATATTATGCAAATACCAGAAAAGATGCAGATGATATTGGCTTTAGAGATGATATGATATATGAATATATTAATGGAAAAAATCAAAGTATTTTAAAAAAACATCATATAGACAGTAAAGAGGCTTTAGAAGTTTTTAAAAATTTTAAAAACACAGATAAAAAGCAGATGTACTAAGGAATTGGGAGGAAAAATGTCTTTAATAAGTGTAAATAATTTAACTTTTGGATATGAGGGAAGTTTAAATAACGTATTTGAAGATGTAACATTTCATATAGATACAGATTGGAAACTAGGTTTAATTGGAAGAAATGGAAAAGGTAAGACTACTTTTCTAAGATTACTATTAGGGCAATATGAATATAAAGGAGTTATATCAAAAAATATAGAATTAGACTATTTTCCTTTTGAAGTAAAAGATAAAGAAAAGATGTCAATAGAAATTATTAACGAAATTGTACCTAGTGTAGAAGACTGGGAAGTTATAAAAGAATTAAATTTATTAAAAGCAGATACAGAAATTCTTTATAGAAAATTTGATTTATTAAGTGGTGGAGAGCAAATAAAAATTCTTTTAGTGAGTTTGTTTTTAAAAGGAAATAACTTTTTGCTTATTGACGAACCAACAAATCACTTAGATCGTGAAACAAAAAATCATTTAGTAGGATATTTAAATAAAAAGAAGGGATTTATTTTAGTATCTCACGATAGAGATTTTTTAGACCAAGTGGTGGACCATATTATTTCTATTAATCATACCAATATTGATATTCAAAAAGGTAATTTTTCTTCATGGCAAGAAAATAAAGATAAACAGGACCAATTTGAATTGATGGAAAATGAAAAATTAATCAAAGATATTAATAGACTTGAAATAGCTTCAAAGAATACTGCAAGATGGTCTGATAAAGTAGAAAAATCAAAATATAATACTACCAATTCAGGCTCTAGTATTGATAGAGGATATGTAGGACACCAGTCAGCCAAAATGATGAAAAAATCGAAAGTAATGGAAAAAAGAATAGAGAAATCGATTGAGCAAAAGTCTAATTTGTTAAATAACATTGACAGAAATGATAGTTTAAAAATGATTCCATTAGAAACCAAGAAAAACCCTTTGATAATAGCAAATAATTTACAAATTAAATATAAGGATAAGGCAATATTTAATAAAATTTCTTTTGAAGTAGAAAATGGAGACAGAGTTGCAATTATTGGGAAAAATGGTATAGGAAAGTCAAGTATACTAAAATTAATTTTAGAAAGCAAAATACAATATAGTGGTGTATTTAAAATGGCGAATGATTTAAAAATTTCATATGTATCACAAAGCACAGATAAGTTGGTAGGTAATTTAAAAAAGTATGCAAGTGAAAACAAAATTGATGAGAGTATATTTAAAGCAATGCTTTCAAAAATGGGATTTTCTAATGTGGAATTTGAAAAGAATATAGAGCAAATGAGTGAAGGACAAAAGAAAAAAGTATTAATTGCAAAAAGTATTTCAGAGCAAGCTAACATCTATATATGGGATGAGCCACTAAACTATATTGATATTTTAACAAGAGTGCAGATAGAAGAAGCAATACTTAAAAATAAACCTACTATGATTTTTGTAGAACATGATGAAACGTTTATTAAAAAAGTAGCAACAAAGATAGTGAAGTTAGAAAAATAAAGTAAACAAAAATGAAATAATAAGAAGGAGATTGGCTATGGAAAGTAAATTAAATATAATAATAGAAAATTGCCCACAAAATCATAAATGTCCTGCAGTAGGAGTTTGTCCAGTAGGAGCCTTAACGCAAAAAGATTTTGAGGCACCAAAAATTAACTATGAAAAATGTATAAAATGTGGTAAATGTTCAAATTTTTGTCCTAAAAAAGCATTAGTTTTATCGTAAAAAACTTATAGGAGAAATTATGAATATATTAAAACCGCAAAAAGTACATTTTAAAGAATTAATGGATATAAAGTTAAAAGGGATACAAGAGATTGAAAAATTAGAATATAGTAGTTTGGCAGATGAAGAATGTAATCAGTTAAAAATAAGAAATATTGAATTTGAATATTGTAAATTTAGAAATATACAAATTCAAAATGGAGAGCTAGAAAAACTTACATTTAAAGATGTTATATTTGAAAATTGTGATTTTGCAAATACTAGTTTTATAGATAGTTGTTTTATAAGATGTGAATTTAACAATTGTAAATTATCAGGATGTGATTTTTCAGAAAATAGATTGTATAATATCGGATTTATTGAAACAAATGCAAATTACATTAATTTATCAAATGTTAGGATAGAAAATGTACTATTTGAAAATGTACAAATGAGAAATTGTTATTTTCAAGAGACAAAGATGAAGAACGTTTATTTTGAAAATACAGATTTAACGCAGGCACAATTTTTTAAAACTAGCTTAAAAGGAATTGATTTATCAAATTGTCAAATAGAGCAAATAGCTATTACAATAGAAGATATACGAGGAGCAACAATAGACCAATTTCAAGCAATAGATTTATTATATTTGCTTGGCGTAAAAGTGAAATAGGTACACTCTAACGGATTTAATGAAACTTAAGAGCATGATTCTATACTTATGAGACAAGATGAGATTTTGGAAGAATAGAATAAAGACTATTTTGTTGGAATAAACTTACAGTTACTAGACATAAAATATGTGATACAATGTATTTAGATAAATCTTTAGGAGGCAACTAAAATGAGAAAATTCAATTATTTTGATTTTTTTAGAGGAAAGGAAGTAACCATTCGGGAGATTTTAGAAAAAACTCCATCTCCAGGCGGGCTGACCTATTTCGTACTTACACTACATCAAACAGAGGAAGAAGTTAAGCTTAGTATAGGGACTAAGGAGGCGTCTTTAATCAAAGTCAATACGATTCTATTTTTTGCAGATAAAGAGGAAGAGCAGAGAGGATGTATCGTATGGAAAAATGGTTTGGGTCCTTTTGGTATTAAGTTGCCATAGGGGTATCTAGACTTAGAACCGAAAAGCAAAAGACCAGTTCAACAAGAGCTGGCTTTTCGCTTCCAAGCGAGTACACAAACATGAATAAAAAATGAGTTTGTAAAACCTAATATATTAATATGATTCAACCATTAGTTGGTAAAAAGATTCCCACTCAACTAATGGTATGTAGACTTTTAGATAGACAATGCTTATACTTAGAGTAAAGGAGGTAGTAAAATTATGAATCAAGTAAAGATAGGAAAGTTTATTGCTGAATGTAGAAAAAAGAATAATTTGACACAAATGCAATTAGCAGAAAAATTAAATATTACAGATAGAGCTGTATCAAAATGGGAAAACGGAAAATCAATGCCAGATTCAGGAATAATGCTTGATTTATGTAATGAACTTAAAATAAGTGTAAATGAATTATTGAGTGGGGAGATGATAAAAGTGGAGAATTATGATAAGAAAGCAGAAGAAAATTTCATTAAATTGCAAAAAGAAAAAGAAGAAAGTGATAGAAGACTATTACTGATTGAAATTATAATTGGAATTATTAATACAGCATCATTTTTGCTAATGATATTTCTATCAGTATTTGCTATTGAAGATACGATGTGGAAAATAATAACAATTATAATTGGAATTATCGTTTTTATAATAGGAATAGGAAGTTGCCTTTTAATTGAACAAAAAGCAGGATATTATCAATGCAAACATTGCAAACACAAATATGTTCCAAGCTATAAACAAGTCTTGTTTGCAATGCATAATGGCAGAACAAGATATATGAGATGTCCAAAATGCCATAAAAAAAGTTGGAATAAAAAAGTAATTGATAGTGTAAAATACGAAGTTTAAAGTCGAATTAAGAAAAACAATAATGTAGATTTAAAGGAAGATATTAAGAAATTAGTATCTTCTTATTTTTATATGATAGAGATTGTTTTTGGATTGCATATACTTTTAGGGAAGACAATGTTATAATCTAAATAGTAGTTTTATATGAATTTATAAAAGTAAAAACAATACTGCATGTTGTGCGATTGGCGATCCAAAACATCAAGCAGCTGTAGACAGTAAAAAGGAATTGGCCAATTTATCGTTGAGATTAAAGTTTATTGTGAGGAGATGTATTGTATGAAAAAGAAAATAGGTATTAGTATAGGAATATTTGTAATTATACTTATAGTTGTAGGGATTATTACAAATTACTCAGATAGTAGTAGAATAACAACAAGACACGAGCCAAAGTATTGCATAAAGGTAGTTAGCAATGATGGAAGCAAAGTAACTTATTGGGGATTAGGTTATAAAGTAATTCGATATATTGGAGTATCTCCAAATGAGCCTTATGAAAATAGTATTGGTATAAAAATGGGTAGTTGGTTTATGAAATATGAATTACCAAAAGCTGATATAATCGAAATTGAATATGAAGGACAAACAGTTACAGTTAATGATATAAAAGATATAGGAATTATAGAAAATATATTATTAAATTCAAAATATAATGGAGAAATATGCAATGGAATAAATACTCACAAAATAATATTAAATAATGATGTTTATTATATTAAAGAATCTTGTAAAGAAATACAAAAAGGAAATAAACAAGCAAAGATAACAGATGAAGATTTAAACACAATAAAAGGTATCATTGACAATAAAATAAATGATGAGCAAAATAATATCAAATCTAATCGGTAAGTAAGTTGTAGCTGAGATTAAGTAGCAGAAAAATTCTGCTATTTTTAATATTGTTAGTAAAAAAATAAGAAATTTTTAAAAATGTTGTAACAAATTACAATTTCAATCGTCATATATGCAAAGGAGGATAAAAGTTATGCAGGATATGGAACAAATATATAC
>CATKGX010000090.1 GCA_949747775.1 uncultured Clostridia bacterium
CGTAATGGGAGATAATAGAAGGAATTCGACGGATAGCAGAAGTTTCGGATGCATACCAGTAGAAAAAATATATAGTATTTTATAAAAAACAAGAAATGACCTTTTTCGACATAAACCGACAAACCATTGAGGCTCTAAGAAAAAAACTAAAAAAAGTGTTGACAAATATAGAAAAAAATGGTAAAATAAAACTGTTGGTAGAGATACCGACATAAAAGGACAATGCTGAATAGCAAAGTCTCCTAAAAAACAGTATGGATATCTTCAAAAAAACAATTTAAGGAGGACAAAATTCTATGAAGAAGGTTCTTGCACTGGTAATGGCTCTGATGATGGTGGTTTGCACCACTAGTGTAGCTTTTGCTGCAGAAAAGGCTGAAGAAATCACTCCATATAGCACAGGTGTGATTTATGAGTACCAAAATGATAACTTGACTGATGCTTCTATTAAGACATTTACGGCATCCATGGGCGGAAAGCTCCGGTTAGGTTTTGCTGGAATTCCTAGAGATGGAAAAGCAGGAGGAAAAATCACAGTTATCTTTGAGGTAAAAAACCTTCTGGGGCAGTATTCAGAACTCTATAGGTATACGTTCGATGCGAATAAAGTTATGTCTGTTAAGACTCCAGGGAATAGGATTTATTCTGGAGACTCCTGCAGACTGACTATCCAAAAATCGGGCACTGATAAGGCTATGATTGTAGCTGGATATGTTGGGGTTTATGACTAATAAATAACAACTTACCAATGTACTATAGCTAGGCAATAAATATCGTCCATACTGTTTCCCTCGTCTACGAATTGTAGGCGAGGGTTTTATTTATAAGTGTAAATATAGTCAAATTTTTAGCAATTATACAAATAACTTTTGTTATAATACTCAAGTTATTGTCTTATATATAAAAGTTACCATCTGTTTTTAAGTAATCAATAATGCAATTAATAAAATATTTTGGCGTTAAAATTTTATTGTAATCTTTTTTATCAATAAAAAAAATCGAAGACAATAAATCGTAATTCGTAGTTTTATTTACTATACGAATTGACGATCTGAGACTCGATTTTATAGTTTCTGCGTAACAATTATTACGTTTAGCAATAATTGCATATATTTTATTTAAATTTTCTAACATATAAGGTTGTTCATATGAAAATTTAATAACTTCAATTAAATATGTACAACTTTTAGAGTGAGTTCTTAGATTTAGTTTTAATAGAATTTCATTTAATTTTTGAGAAGGAAATTGTTCTGCATATTCATTTTCATATTCCTTTATAGTATTAACAATAGTGGACATTTGGCAAGGCTTCGGGATAACTCTATATACTTTCTTAGTATTAAGTAGTTTATATCTTAATTCATTACTACCAGAGACCACAATGATATTTCCTTTATTTCTATCATGTTCCAGATTTGATATTTTGTCTATAACTTCAATTCCACTAATCTTTGGTAATCCTAAATCAAGTAGGATGACATTAGGTTTTTTTTCTTCATATAATTTAATTGCATTTTCTCCATCTTTAGCATAACCAACTAAAGAAATATCATCTTTTGTAGAAAAATAACGTTGATAATTATTTAAAATTCGCTCATTATCTTCAACGATCATAACATTGGTCATAATTAATCCTCCTACATTTTGTTGCCATAATTATATCAAACTTTACATAAAAAATCAATATGAATGTGCTGAGTATAGAAAGATTAAATTACAAAATACACTTTTATACAATTCTATACAATTCTATACAATTTACAACAAGCCTAAATAAAGAGGAGTTATCTTTTTATATAGGACAATAGCCTTAAGATTAGAGGAAAATGTAACAATTGACAAAATAATAAGAAACAAAAGAAATTGATTAAGATATAATTTTAAGACTATTGGCATAGGGGGGATAAGTAAATGTAAGAATAAAATAAAACTATAAACAGAAAATAACAATTTCCTTTAAGTTTTAAGTATTGTCCAATTTAAAAAGATTGGAGAAATATAAAAATGAAAGGAAAAAATTATTTATTAGAAGAATTGTCAAAAGAGGAGAAACTATATCTAAAAAAAATTGTAATGACAGCAAGAAACAAATATTTTGAAAGAAATAGCAATTATATTAATAATACAAATATACTCATCGAGGAGATTACTTCTACAATGGAGGTATCTGTTTTAGAGACTGTTCTACAAAAATGTCAAGAAGAAGTAGAGTCTTCTGATGAGTTTGAAAAAACTCTTTCAAATCCAACTTTATATAATATTGTAAAAGCACTATCTTTGCGTGAAAAAGAAGTGCTTTTTTATTTGTATAAAAAGCAAAAATCTATGAATGAAATAGCAGCGATAATGCATTTAGATAGAAAAACAGTAAGGAAATATCGAGATAAAGCACAAAATACAATTGTAAATAATTTATTAAATGGAGGGATAAAAAATGTTTAATGATTTCAATTTATCTGATAAAGAAATACTAAAAATAATGAATGATTATAAAAATTTAATAGATAAAAATTCTATCATAAATGGAAAGGTAGACGAGGATTTGCAACAAGAAATAAAGTTATTGATTTTTAAGATTTTAAGTAAAAATAGAAAAAATTAAAAAAGTTTTTGAAAAATTCCCCATTTTGAAAAAGACTCGTGTTCTTAATAGATAAATAAAGAAAGAAGGAGGAATCTTATATGGACACGAAAAATGAAAGTACAACTAAAGCAGAGTTGGATTTTATCACAGCTTATGCACAAATGGCATTCTATACTTTACAAAATAGTGGTACAGAAATCACACCCAAAACAATAAAAGCAGAAATCAAAATGCTCTATGAGAAGTTTGGGAATAAAGAGGTCAAAAGACTAGCAAACATTATCATGAAAGGAAAGAAGGAGAATAAGTAAAATGCTAAAGTATGTTATTTTTTCTGTAATCTCTTTTCTGCTTGGTATTTTTACAGGACAGATTATAGAACTTATAGAGCGAAAGAAGAAATATAAGAAGTCAAATAAATAAGATTTAGAAATTAAATAGAGCTTTTTACTCTATTAGTTTCTTCATGTAAAAAAAGTGTGATACGAAATTTAACTTGAATTGAGAGATTAAACAATGGACAAAAAACAAGAAATTATAAAACTATATTATGAAAATGATGCAAAAATCATAGATATTGCAAATAGTCTAAAAGTTAGTAGGGCATATATTTCTAAAATTATAAAATTAGATAGTAGATACGCAGGCAAAAAACAAAAACAGAAAGAAGCAACTCAAAAGCGAAAAAAAGAATACACAAATATTAGAATGAAGATTATAAGAGAAATAGAAAGACAGCAAGATTCTTTTTTAAAGCAACAACATCTACAAGCTACCCAAGAACTTTCTAGCAGTAGAAATGTAATAAGTAATAGAGCATTTAGAAATTGGAATTCTTCTATTTATACATATAATGTTAAACTAAAATCATATAAATTGCAAAAGGATATAGTAACAGGATCAGATGTTCCTAATATCATAAAATGGTAAAGAAGTAATAAAAAAATTCTTGTTTCATAGTAATTAAAGAAGAGGTATTAGTATGGATATTAAATTGAATTTGCCCCAAGATGACAGCTATGTAAGCAATTTAGCCTTTATAAGGGCTTTAATGATAAAAACTGTAATTGAAAATTTAGATATAAATTACGAAGAAAAAGAAAGACTAAGAGAAAGCATTTTAGAAACTTTAAAAAAAGCTTGAAATAAGGTAAGACAAGAGTTAAAATCACAACTCAAAAGGAGATGCAGATATTATGAAAAAGAAAATACGAATAGCTATATATGCAAGACAAGCAAAGCTTTGCAATGAAAAATCTTATATTGATAATCAAATAAATCTTATATTAAGGTATATCAATGTACATTATCCGAAAACTAAATATGAAGCTGAAATTGAAATTTTTGTAGATGCAGGATTTTCAGGAAGAACTATTGACAGACCAGGATTTCAAAAAATGCTAAAAAGAGAAAGAAAACAAAGTTTTAACGTTCTAGCAGTGTATAGACTCGATAGACTAGGTAGAAATATGGAAGATTTTTTGAATCTAACAGATGAGTTAAGAAAATTACATACAAATTTAATTTCGGTTAAAGAACAATTTGATATGAATAAAGCTGATGAAAAATTTAATAAGCAAATATCTGAAATAGAAGCTGAGATTATCAAATAATGAGGAATGATACTATGAAAAAGAAAATACGAATAGCTATATATTCAAGAAAATCAAAGTATTCTGATAAAGGAGATTCTGTTGGAAATCAGATAGAACTTGCACTAGAATATATAAAGTTACATTATCCTGAGACTGAATATGAAGTTGAAATTGAAATTTTTGAGGATGAAGGATTTTCTGGCGGAACTATTGATAGACCACAATTTCAAAAAATGCTAAAAAGAGAAAGAGAATATCGTTTTGATGTTTTAATTGCTTATAGATTAGATAGAATAAGTAGAAATATTGCAGACTTTTCAAATCTAATGAATGAATTAAATAAGTTACATACAGATTTTGTTTCAATTAAGGAACAGTTCGACACAAGAACACCAATGGGAAGGGCAATGATGTTCATAGCAAGTGTTTTTGCACAATTAGAAAGAGAAGTTATCGCTGAAAGAATTAGAGATAATATGATTGAATTGGCAAAAACAGGGAGATGGCTTGGCGGTCAAACACCGACTGGCTTTGATGCAGAACGATTCGAACTTATTGATATGTATACTCAAAATAGTGATAATACCTTGGAAAGGAAAAAGAAAAAAGCATGTAAATTAATTCCGAATATAGAAGAAGGAAAAACAATTCAAATAATAGCAGAAAAATATTTGGAATTAAAATCTTTGTCAAAACTTGAAACTTATTTAATCAAGCATAATATCACTTCAAGAACAGGAGTGTATTTTTCTACTAGCAGGTTAAGGACTATTTTAACAAACTTTGTATATGCTATTTATGATCAGGATATGAAAGAGTATCTTGAAAGCAAAGGAATTCATGTATTTACAGAAGAGGGGAGAGAAATTGCAGATGGAACGTATGGATTAATCTCATATAATAAAATAGATGGAGAAAAAAATCAAAGAGAAATATCAGATTGGATAATAGCTGTTGGATTACATCCTGGCTATATAAAGGGAATTGATTTCATAAAAATTCAAGAGCTTATTGAAAAAAATTCTTCAAAACGATATCGTGCCAATTGCAAAAATGAAGCATTATTTTCTGGACTTATTAGATGCAAAAAGTGTGGCTCATATATGAGACCAAAAGCAACAGGAAATAGGAAAGGTGATAATGGAAAAAGAAGATATTATTACACTTGTGAATTAAAAGACAGAAGTAGAGGAACAAAGTGTGATGGAGAGAATGTAGTTGGAATAGCAGCAGATACTTTAATTGTAGAAAAATTAAAAGAAATTTTTGTTCCATCTGCAGATATTTATAAAGAACTTAAGAAAATGTCAATAGCAAAAGAAAGTCAAGTTTCAAATGATGAAATAGAGATATTAAAAAAACAATATAATAAAAATAATGAATCAATTAAAAATTTAATAGACAAACTTAAATTTATGGATATCGAAGTAGCGCCTTTAATAAATGATGAATTAAAAAAGATAAAGAATGAAAATCAAGAATTAAAAGAAAAAATAGAAAAAATGAGTAAAGAACAGTCTAATACTAAAAATAAAAAAGCAGCTGAGAACAAAGGAGCCGAATTAGTTTTAGATATAATTGATAATTGCCTTTATCACTTTGATGAATTAAATCTAAAAACGAAAAAGGATATTTTGAGAATCCTTATAAAAGATATATATGGTAATGGAGATAAAGTTGAAGTAAATATTTTAAATACTAAAATTGAAGAAAGTACGAAAAGATTGTTTTCTAATACTGTTATAGAAAGCAATTTAAAGAATCAATTCGATGTCGCTAACAGAACAGGGAAGCAGCTGCGTCAGGTATGTGATAACGAACTGCACACTACTAGTGAAGACAATGTCGCTAACAGAACAGGGGAGCAGTTGCAACGGTTATTATGAATCGAGTGAATGTACCAAATGGAGAATACGCTAGAATTTCGCAGGGGGGAAATATACGAAATATTATTTTCCAAACTGGTCAATTTGATTGTACAAGAGAAAGTATTCGTAATGAATATAATCCACAAAATATCTATAATATGGTTCCTACAGACGTTCACTATAATATTGCAGATTGGGCATTATCTGGAAACAGATTAAATGAGATAGGAGAGTGCCTATGGTTTTTAAACCCATATACACCTACATGTGGTAGTACATTTCCATATAATGGTTCAGGCACATTTCATACTAGACTTGGAAATCATTGTTTTTATCGACCAACTTCTATGTATTCAGATACTTAACATAAATAAAGGAGGAGACAAAATGGAAGAAAATCAAATTTCTAATACAAATGAAAAAGAAACTAGACAACATGTAATAACAAATTCAAATTCACCAGAGATATTAACAAATAATATTTATACACCAGCATTTTTAAGGCAGCAAATAGGCAAATTAGTAAGAGTGGAATTTTTAATTGGAACCAATAATCTTGTTGATAGAATTGGTATACTGGAAGATGTAGGTGCAAGCTATATTTTATTAAGAGCGTTAGAAAGTAATACAACAGTATATGCCGATATTTATTCAATCAAATTTGTTACTATATCAAATACGCAACCATCGCAAAATAATATGAATAACTATTATGGTCAATATTATGGAGGCATCAACCCAGCTTTTTAACTATTAGAAAACTTCTCTAATATAGATAAGTTTTCTTTTTTATATAGTATAGATAAAAAATGTATACTCCTAAACAACTAGAAAATTCTTTTGACTTGTGCTATACTGATAATATGAAGAAAATAGAAATCTGTATTTTCTAATCTGGTATTCAAATAAATGAAGGAGAAATATATGAAAAATATTTTAGAAAATTGTGCTGCAACCAATAAAAATATTAAATGGAATAACATGATAAAAAGAGAAAATAACTTATACTTCAGAGGGAATGATATTCGTTCTGATTTCGAAAGAGATTATACAAGAATTATACATAGTTTGGCTTTTAGAAGAATGAAACACAAAACTCAAGTGTTTTTTTCTCCTGTAAACGATCATATTTGTACCAGAATGGAACATATAATATTAGTTGAATCAATAAGTGATACAATAGCAAATTATTTGGGATTAAACACAGAATTAACCAAAGCAATAGCAATGGTACATGATATTGGACATAGTCCATTTGGTCATCAAGGAGAGAAAATTTTGTCAAAAATATCTCAAAAAGATATTGGAAGAACATTTTGGCATGAACGAAATGGTATGGAGATTGTTGATAAAATAATCTTATTAGAAGATGATAAACAAAATTTACAAAATCTTAACCTTACTTATAGTGTAATGGATGGAATTATTTCACATTGTGGGGAAATAGATGAAAATGGATTAAAGCCTAGAGAAGAATACATTGATTTATATAAATATGAATATCCAAATCAATTTAGTCCATACACATGGGAGGGATGTGTTGTAAAAATTGCAGATAAAATTGCATATTTAGGTAGAGATATACAAGATGCAATCACTTTAGGAATTTTAAATGGACATTTAAAAGAACTGCATGATTTACTGAATATTGATAAAAGTGATGCAATAAACAATACTATTATAATAAACAATTTAGTATATGATTTATGCGAAAATAGTAACGAAATAGAGGGGTTAAAGTTTTCAGATAATGCATTTGAATTTATGAACAAGTTAAAGGAATATAATTACAAATATATTTATTTAGATGAAAGATTAAAGCCAAGTACAGACTATTTTGAACTTATCCTTAATACAATATATAATACTTTAAAGAGATATTTTTATGAAAAAGAACATATTAAAAGAATATATCCTGAAATAATAAAAGAATTTGAAGATTGGTTAAAAATGTATTGGAATAATGAAAGACACGAAGTTTATAAAAACAAGGTAATATTAAACATTAAAGATGAAAAAGAGTTTTACCAAGCAATTATTTATTATATTTCAGGTATGACAGATAATTACGCAATAGATACATATAATAAAATAATTAGATATTAAGCTAAATACAAGAGGGAATAGAAAGAATTTTATTTGATTATAAAGTACATAGGTAAAGAGTAACAAGAAAAGACTAGGAATTTGTGTCGCTTTCCTAGTCTTTTTTATAACGTTTTGATTTGAAGTGTTGCAATTATATAACAAAGTACATAACGAAAGACTGTGTAAGAAATACTGCAGGAACTGTGTATATCAGTTCAAGAGGTTTAAAGAAAGCCGATATATATGATTACAAAACATTAGATTTTGATGATTATGATTATGAAAATGATTACTGTAAAATAAAAGACTTTCAAATCGATGAAATGCCACGCGAGTTGTTATATCAATTAATGGGGGTAGAAAATGAAAAAGTATAGAATTACAAAGCAATTATCTAATGGATTACCGTTCGTTGTAGAGGAATTTGACAATTTCCATAAATGCTATATGTATTTTTTAAAAATAGTAAAGCTTGAAAACGAGAAAGTCAATAATTTCAGTAGTTCTGGGTTTTATGTATTGAATGAATTTTATAGAAATGAATTTGCA
>CATKGX010000091.1 GCA_949747775.1 uncultured Clostridia bacterium
AAGTATACAATAGCTACATCTAATCTGTATGCGTATAGTTATAGTTTCATAGCAAGTTTTAGTATCTATACAGATCAAACTTACAGTGAGTATTTTTATAAAACTAGAAAAATGAATGAAATTCAATATCTATATGGATATGAACAGTTATTAAAAGCAAAATACGAAAATGATGAACTTGCTATTCAAATAGCAGAGATTTTGTTTCTTGCAATTGAAGCGGACACTATATGGATTGAAGATCGCGAAGCAATAGAGCGATATGCTAAGCATCTGTTTGATATTGAAATAAGTCTCTATGTATAATTTTTTTTAACATCTAAAAAACAGAGTATAATCAATATAATTTTGAACATACTCTGTTTTTTGTATTTTATATTGAAATTATATTAATAGTTTAATATTCTATAGTCGCTAGGTAAATTAACCTCAACATCACTATCTGTAACATTTCCCCAAGATATATTTCTTAGTACTATTACTTCAGGAGTGGCGGTGGTTTGGTTAGGCTCTATAGGAGCAAAACCTAATACAAATCCAGTTGATTTTTCAATCCAAAATGCACGTAGTTTCTTTTCAGGCTCATACTCATTAATACTAATATAATTACCATCTTCAAGAATAAAAATTTCTTCTTTTACAAAAATACAGTCTTTTCCATCTAAAGGTTCATCTTTTATATATTTATACTTGTATTTACGTGTGTAGTTAGGCTCATCATTATCTTTAATAAGACCGTACAAGCTCATATTGCATTTCTTCTACTATTGACAAAGAATTTGTTCCTTTGATTACAACGATTTTTGATTTATCGCTAATCAAATATAGCTTTCCTTCATCTAAGTTTGTAATATGAGCAGAAAGCTTTATTTCTGGTGTAGACTCTAGAACTTGCATTTTCATTTTATTTCCTTTGTAATAATATTTACAAGTTGAGTCCTGTTTTTTTCTTTCAAAAGATCCATTAACCAAGAGCTTATCCATATTTTCTGCACCTTTTAGAATTAAATTTTTAACGTCATCAG
>CATKGX010000092.1 GCA_949747775.1 uncultured Clostridia bacterium
ACAACTAGACTAAAGTCAAAAAGAAGAAATACATAAAAAGAGAAAAGCATTTGCTTTTCTCTTTTCACAGGATTCCTTTTTATTTAGTGTCTACCCAAAAGGGTGCACTTCATCTTTTATTGCCTTTTAAATAATTACCAAGAACCATATAAATTAATATTACTTGGCATAGAACCTTGTGATAATCCAATGTCTACAAAACCATAATTATATCCATCGCCCTCAACTTTTACCCACTTACCAGAAGTGCTTTTAACATAATTTACAGCTTTCCAATCAAAATGACTAAGACCAGTTGTGGCATCGTTAGTAGCTACTAACATATTTCCGGCTACAGCTCCCCAGCCATTACCGTTAGCGGTATAAACATTTCTTTGACTTCTTATTTTATATGTTTTATACTTAGTACCATCGATTGTGACTGTTCCATATGGATAAGTAGTACATGGGGTAAATAGTTTATTAGCATATTTTACTTCACCACATGCTAATTTACCATTTGGATCTCTAAAGTAAACCATGTGCCAGTTGCCACTTTCAGAACCATAATCAATAAAAGCTTCGTCTGGATAAAGAGTACCAATTTTTTTAGTGTCATCAGCAGCACTATAGACAGTCTGATAATTACCAGACTTATTAATACAAAGTTGTAGAATATTCATAATATCACCACCTTTCCTTCTTTATATATACATTTTAAGATAATAAAATAAATAATGTGGTAAAAGTAGATTAAAGAAGTATTGAGTAGTTTTAAATAACAATTAAATTTAATAATTTTTCAGTAACTTCAGAGCCGATACAACCGTCCACTAATAAACAATAATCTTTTTGAAAGGCGATGGTCTTTTCTTTACAATTTGGGCCAAACATAGAATCTTCTTCTAAAGTGTAGCCAGCAATATTTAATAACTTTTGCATAAATAAGACATGATCATTTTGAATAATCGGATTTTGATAGGCAAGATAATGTTGTAATGCTTTTGCTCTACACATAGGACCAAAAATACCATCTATTTCTAAGTTACAATTATAAGTTAAATTCATCATATTTTGCCATTGTGTAATAATATTATTAGATGTAATATTACCGTCAATCCAATAATTCATATCCACTTCGCTGTTAATGCCATCTAATTTACCAGAGCTTGTATATTGCCATAGCATATATTTGCCCTTGTATTGACAAGTTGAATTATATTGTGCAACCCATATCTTAGAATGATTCAACTTGTTGGCATTAATATAATTATCTAGCCAATAAAGATTAGCATAAATTCCAGGAATATAATTTGTCTTATCTTTTATAATATCACAAAAGGTTGAACATAATAAGGTGAGTTTTTCCTTTCCTTCACATATTAGAGACTGGTCCTCCATATCTAAAAATACAGGAAGCTGTAACTTCTTATTTATAAGTTTATGGATAATCCAATCAATGCCAGTTATTAAATTACTAAGGCTGTTACAATAGTTATATATGTATACACCAATAGGAATATTTAAGGCAATACAATTTTTATAATTGTATTCAAATTCACTGTCTAAATAATTAGGTTGATTATCGTAAATATTACCTAACTTTAATATAGAAAAATCAATAGGATTGTTATTTTGCAATTTGTTCCAATTAATTTTTCCTTGAAATTCAGATACATCAATTCCTTTCCCCATACGAAACACCTCCTAGAAAAGATAATTATATATTATATTTTTAAGAAACGAGTAAAAAGTATAATAATGTGGAAATAAGATTTTTGATAGGAATGTTAAAACTGGTAAAAACTTGAAAATAAAGGAAATATATGGTATAATATAAAGATATAGATTAAGGTTTACAAAAAACGTATGTAGATTTCTAATAATACAAAAGATAGGAATATGAAATAATAAAAGAAGGATAGAGAATATGTGTACTGTATTAATAGCAGATGATGAACTAGCAACGGTAAAGCAATTATTTAATAGTATCATTGAAAGAAATAAAGAAGTAAAATTAATTGGAATAACTAATAATGGAGAAGAAGTATTAAATATAATGGAAAAAGATCCCCCAGATATTTTATTACTTGATTTAATGATGCCAAAAATGAATGGATTTCAAGTAATGGAGAAATTGATAGCGGAAAAGAAGAAATACTTAATTAAAACAAAAATAATTGTAATATCAAGTTATATTGATAAACTATATAGACATAGAGAATACTTAGACTACATATATGCGATGTTGGCTAAACCATATAGTGTAGATCAACTTATGAAATTTATTGATAGAATTGATGAAGAGATAAAAGAGGACAAAATAGAGAAATATGTAAAAGAAGAATTAAATACATTTAGTTTCAACAAAGATACAGATGCCTATAAATATCTAAAAGAAACAATTTGTGTAGCAATAAGAAACAATAACATGAAAGTTGGCTTAGAAACAGATATTTACAAGAAGATAGCTATAATACATAAAAAAAGTCCCATACAAATAAAATGGGCAATTGAAAAGCTAATGAATAGTATGTATATGAATACAAGATGTGAAATTATTAAAAGTTATTTTGAATTTGTAGAAGATAAGAAACCAACAACCAAAGTTTTTATACAACATATTGTAGATAATTATAAAAAATAATTAGTGTTAAACTATTAAATAATAAATAGAATATCAAAAAGACCAGTCAATTTGAACTGGTCTTTTTGATTAAGCATACAGTAGAGGGAATGATCGATTTTATAGTATCAATTCTTATAAAAGGGTAACAACAATTCTTACTTTATTGTTGTCAGCCGCAGAACCATTGTTAAGGAAATATGTAAAATAAAATTCACGACCATACCTTATATCACTAAAGCCACTGTTATATTTGTCACCTTGGTTATGAAGGTCACAATAGTCAACCCACATATTATAGTCTGTATACCACTTTTGAATAGTAAAATTGATTGTATGCTTCCCATTCAGTTTATACAATGTTGCACCCCATGCAAATCTTGTACCATTAGCTTTATGGATTGCTCCTGTAAAAGTTTGTGCAGTAATATCTTCATAATAGATAATACCTTTTTCGAGAGTAGAGGGTATTGGAGTAACATCTCGAGAGAGTTTATTCTCCCCTAAGGAAGGAAGTCTCCGAATTTCCATACCTTCTAATTCTTCAACGTCAACCCCTAAAATGTCGGCAGCTTCTTCAAGAGTCAAATCAGATGCTTGAGCTTCAAGGGCATAAACAGGAGTAGAAACAACTACACACATAACAAGGGCTAAGATCAGACTAAGGACCTTCTTTGCTTTGGTCATACTGAAATACCTCCTAAAAGTTAATAGTTTGTAGGTCATTTCCTCTACTTAACTACCAAGCTAGTATTACTAAACTTGGTAAAATACTATTGGCTAATGCCAACGTAAAAAAGTATAAGACAAAAGAAGATAAAATTCAACAAAAGTGGAATAAAGTGGAAAGTATAAAATAATGTGTAAGTTGATTTATTTAGTGATAAGGTATATAATTTACAAAAAGTTTATAAAATATGGAGGATGCTATGAATAAAAAATATCTTGTAATTGTTTTTATACTCATAATACTTTTTATTGTAGGAGTATATGTTATTAAATTGAATGGAAACCAAAAAGAAGAAATTAAGGTAGTATCGCAATACAATTGCCCAATTGTGCCCAATGGATTTAAAATGATAGATACACCAACAGCAAAGTGGAATAAAAATGAAAATGGAGTACTTGAAGATTGGAATAAAGGATTAGTAATAGAAGATGAAATAGGAAATCAGTTTGTTTGGATACCAATTAACTTAGATGGTTTAAACTATCCAGAGTATATTAAAGAAGACGATAGGTTTACTAGAATGAATGACCCTTTAGATGAAGATGGTAACCAAGTTCTAAAATATGGTGGCTTTTATGCTTCTAGATATGAAGCGGGTGTTTCTATAGAAATGCAATCTGTTTTAAAAGACATTGATGCTAGAACGAATGACATAGAAGGAAAACCAGTCAGTAAAAAGGATGTAAGACCATGGAACTACATAAGTTATAAAAATGCAAAGAATAATGCAGAAAATATGTATAAAATGCAAGAAGTAGAAAGTAAACTGATGACTAAAAAACAATATCAAGGTATATTACAATGGCTTAATAGCAGTGGATATGATTTATATAAGGAAAATCATGAAGTAGGTAATTATTCGAATGTTACTTTTAATTTTTCAGGGTACTATTCAGAGGACTATGGTAAAAATTACAAATATGGTAGGGAAATGCTAAAAGCAGGAAAAAATATGATTTTATCTACAGGTGCTACTGACCGAAATATGATTAATAATATATATGACTTAGCAGGAAATTTAATGGAGGGGATTGAAGATAAAGAATTTGGTTGTTCTTGCATAGGAGGATATTATGACAATATTTATACTGCTACTACATGGCTAGGAGAGCCATCAGATAAAATTGGATTCAGGATTGTTTTAAAATTATTCTAATTAAATAAAACATATAAAAGGTGTTCTTCACAAAATGAGGACACTTTTTATTTTTACAAATATAAGAACCACAATGTTCAAATAAATTCAACTTTATGTGAAAAAAACATGAAGACAATTTATAATTAAGACAGAGATAAGAAATATCTTTAAATTTGATAGAAAGAAGGGATTTTATGAGGAATACAGAACAGGAAAAACTAATAATGAAGGACATCAAAGAAGTACAAAAATATCTAAATAAAACTTATGAAGGAAATACTGAATGGAAACACTTAGAAGAAGATGGAGTGGCTGGTTATAATACTATGGTAGGATTAGTAAGAGCATTACAAATTGAAATGGGAATTGAAGCAGATGGAGGATTTGGAACTGGAACGAGAAGTACATTTGACAATATATTTTCCAATGGTCTAGGAATTGATACAGAAGCTAATACTCAACAAATTAAAAATATTATCGTATTAATAAATTGTGGCTTAATGTGTAGAGTAGAAATTTCAAATAATTCTAACGATGCCTATGTATATGCAGAAACTACTAGACAAGGAATTACAAGTATGATGAGTCAACTAGGAATAAGTAATTTTACAGGTAATATAACGTCAAAAGAAGTAAAAGCATTAATGACTAGTGACGCATATTACTTAATTTCAAGCGGAGATGCAACTACTAGAGAAATACAACAAGCGATTAATGGAAAATATAATAATGTGTTAGGTGGATATATTCCAACAAATGGACTATATGAAAGAAACATGAATACAGCATTAATAAAAATAATACAATATGAAATAGGAGCAGAAGTAGATGGTGGTTGGGGAGAAGGCACGAAAAGCGAACTACCAGTATTAGGACCTGGATCAAGTAGAACAAATTTAATATATATATTACAATATTTATTATATCTAAATGGATTCGATCCAAATGGATTTGATGGAGGATTTGGAAATGGAGTGACAACAGCGTTAGAAAAATTCCAAAGATTAATGATGTTAGATGTAGATGGATATTGCGGAAGACAAGTATGGTCAGCACTAGTAGTAAGCTGTGGTGATACATCAAGAAGTGGTAATGCTTGTGATACTTGTTTTGAAATTACCCCAGAAAGAGCACAATTATTAAAAAATAATGGATATGATATTGTAGGAAGATATTTAACAGGTTATATAAATGAAGAGAGGCCAAAAGCATTACAAGAAGGAGAACTAGAAACAATATTAGATGCTGGATTAGGCGTATTTTTAATATATCAAGAAAATGCTAGACAAATTAGTGATTTTAGTTATTCAGAAGGTAGAAGAGCTGGACAATTAGCTTTAGAGGCAGCAATAAATAAAAAAATACCAGAGGGAACAGTAATATATTTTGCAGTAGATATGGATGTATATGAAGAACAAATTGATGAGTATATAAAAAAATTCTTTATAGGTATAAATAACACTATAGGTGATAGATATGAAGTAGGAATTTATGGTCCACGATTAGTATGTCAAAGAATGGCAGAAGCAAACTTGGCAGTAAGTAGCTTTGTTGCAGATATGTCATCTGGATTTTCTTGTAATGTTGGGCAAAAAATGCCGTCTAATTGGAATTATGACCAATTTAAAGAAATATATAATTATGGTGGAGAACTAGATATAGATAAGGTTACGTATAGAAGTATAATTGGACCATTATATCGTTTAGAGGAAACAACTTTAGCAGAAAAGAATCAAGAAACAATGGAATTTTTGAAAGAAGTTTATGATTTAGCCGCACAATATCATGGAAGTACAGTGACAATTAAGGAAAATAATTTATTAGTATTGCAATATATTGCTTATCTTATATATGACAGTCAAGCGTGGGTTACGCTCTTACAGTATGAAATGAATGGAATCAATTATATAAAACAGCATATTTCAAAAGATAAACGTGATTCGTCAATATATGTAAATGAATATCGTAAACTACTAGATTTACCACATTTTTGCGCAGCCATAAGCTCAATATTAAATAATTTAGTTGGTGTCGGAAGCGCAAGTGCAGTAATAGCGGATTTAGCAGGTTGGGCAGGAGATTTAATTCAGTTTGCAGGAACGTTTGAAGAGGCGTTTAGAAATAATAAATATCCAAGCTGTTCAGAAAGTATTATTACTCAACTATTAGGAGGCGGTTCTTATGAAGCAGGAAATTTAGGATTTGGTTTGTCAGATCTAATACAAGATATTGATGCGTGGCTATTGTATAACAGTTTGAAAAACAATAGAATTGACATTGTATTTAGTACATATTATAATTCTACTACTTTTAAAAACAGAGGTGAAGGTTTTGTAAATTCTAGAAGTCAATATGGTAGTATGCCAGGTGAAGTAAATGATAACGATTCTAATTATGACAAATTATATAAATGGGCAAAAGCATATTTGACAAAGGATTTGTTGACTATTGAAGGATTAGGAGCAAGTGCAGTAGAGGCTATAATTACGCAGAAACAGGCAACTATGCCAGAAATAAAAGAAAATGTAGCGAGAGCATTTGCAACGAAAGTTAATTCTATGTTATAATTAGCATAGCATATAATAGGAGAAAATAAAGTATGTCAAAATTTAAGAAAATTCTTTATACAGGTATTTGTATAATTATAATAACTATATCTATTGTCAGGATTGGGGAACTCTTTTTTTCAGTCTACTTAGGATTAGGTTATAACTATGCTATCTGGTGTGGTAAAGAAGAAAAAGAATATATAAAATCTCATAGTAATATAAATTCTGACTTTAGTATTGCAGTTGCTAATATAAATTGGAATATAAATGAAGAAAAATCAGCGGTGATAAGAGGCTATCCAACAATATTTGCAAAAGTTATAGACACGGATAGTTCATTAACTATGTATATAAGAGAAAATAATAACCCAAGTGAAGTATTTATAAAATGTAGTTTACCATATATAATAGGGTTTGTAGTTGCTATGCTAGTATTTCGCAAGAAATTATTGCCAGCATTTAATGACGATGAATGATGTAAATGCTAGACAATATATAATGCAAAAATAAGATTATTAGGAGAGAAAATTATATGGGGAAAATCAAGAAGAGAACTATTTTAATTGTTATATTAATAATTAGCTTAGGAATAAAATATTATATGAAGCAAAAAAAGTTGGAAGAGTTTAATGAGCCTGCAGAAAGAATAAAGTATATATATGATGGAAATGGGAAAATCGTACACGAATTTAAATATGAGGAAAATGGACAACTAATTAGGGAATGAGTATAATAAAAAGAAAGAGTTATTTAAAATTGAAGATAACTCTTTCTTTTTTTGATGCAAATTTTTTCTCAGCTTTATTTTATTATGTATTATTTTATAAAATTAACTTAATTATTCAATACTAAATGGTCACTATATAAAATTTGGAGAGGATATAGTAGATTTTTCAAAAGCTCATATAACAGAGTTTAAAAAAGAAATAATTGAAAATCGAAACTTAAAGTTTACAACAATAAATAGAAAAATAGCAGCGTTATCAATATATGAAAATTTTCTAATAGATAAAGGAATAAGAGAAAATCAAATTAAAGTAATTAAAAAATATGATTTTTATAAAATTGAAAGACCGCTAATTACGGCTGATATGTTACCAAGAAAGGCAATGAAAAAAGTAAGACTTAAAGCAGGTGAAAAAAGTAAAAGAGACTATGCAATAATTGTACTCTTAAATGATGCAGGATTAAGAGTATCAGAAGTAATAAATATACAATTAGAAAGAGACGTTGATTTTAATATGTATTTAATACGTATTCTAGGAAAAGGAAAAAAGGTAAGGAATATTCCTATGGAAGAGAGTATTTATGAGGCAATTATAGATTATTTACCAGAACGAGAGAGATTGTTAGATGGAAGAATAAATAAATATCTATTTGTAAGTAATAAAACAGCCAATACAAATAAGCCTATGTGTAGAACATCAATTAATAATTTGTTGTCTGAATATTCTAATAAAGTACATGAGGAGAAGGTAAACCCACATATATTTAGACACGATTGTGGAACTACAATGTATGAGGAAGGATGTTCAGATTTAATGATTAAGAAGAGATTAGGACATTCATCAAATGCATCAGATATTTACACACATCCAGGAGGAGAGAAGATAGTAAGAAGAAAAAATTAAATGAAAAGGTTTACAATAGCGTTAAAAAGTGATAAAATTATGTAAAGCGTTTTTAAAGAGTTTCAATAGGAGGTAACACAATGCTGGATGTCTTAATTGCAGAAGACAACATCACGTCAAGTGTACACCTATGTAATGCCATCAATAGTTCAAACGTGAGATGTGTCGGAATCTTAAACGATGGAATAAATGTATATAAGAAAACAAAAGAACTAAACCCAGATGTTTTACTATTAGACTTAAAAATGCCTAGTAAGGATGGATTGAATATTTTAGAAGAAATACAGGAAGACAAAGCATTAAATACTAGAATTTTTATATATTCGGGAGAAACCGAATATATAGCTTTAGCCAGAAAATACAAATGCGTTAATAGATTTTTCTCTAAACTGACTCCTCCAGAAGAAATCTCAAGAGAACTAGAAGAAGCTTCAGAAGAAATCTATAATAAAAACACAGAAAATAAAGTGATAGAAATTTTACTAAAACTAGGATTTTCGTATGCTCTAAGAGGTACAAGATTATTAGATAGTTGTATAATGTATTCTATTAATGAAGATGAAGACAATCTCAATAATATTTATGAGATAATAGCTCAAAGAACAGGAGAAAATGCACATACTACAAAATCTAATATAAGTACAGCAATCAATAGTATGTGGAAATATACAGATCGTTCAAAAACTAGAAGAATACTAAGATTAGGAGAAAATGAGAAACCTAGTGCTAAAACAATAATAGCTATGGTAAAATATTACATACAAAAATAAAACAAAAAAACAAGAACATATCCTATGCCATAAGGAAATATTAGTTCTTGTTTTTGTGTTTATTAGAATAATAGAATGTTGCAAACTCATCTTCAAACTTTAAAATACAATGTAATTGATTTCGTAATTTTTTTGTACCATTACGTTTTCTATATTTTTTTACTTTTCTCATAATTTCACCTTGGGACTTATTATAAAGATATATAGGCGAAAATACGCTGATTGATTAATATATTCTAAACAATATGGAAAATGACTTGTAAATACTGCTGAAGTATAAAAAAGATTAAAAAAGACTAATGTATAAATTTTAGATAATTAAGAGTAGATAGTTAATAGTTTTTGTGTTATTATATTAAATAATGAGTTAAAAAGGGAAAATCCATAAAGAAAAGGAGCTGATGAAACAATGAGTGATGAGAAGAAGCTAAGGACATATATGCAAATTGGAGACTCAAGATTGTTAAATATTCGAGTAATTTTAGATGAAAATATAGTATATGAAGGAATGGTGGAAGATGCACCAGCAGAAATAAAAAAATTAAAATATTCTAGTGTGAATATGGGTAATCCAATAGAATGCTATGTCTATAGTGAATTAAATTAAAAGATATACTATTAAAACAAAGGAGAGAACGATATGACAATGCAAGATTTAGATAATTATTTAGAGAAAAGGATAGAGAGTGATAAAGATTTCATTCGATTTACTTTTTACGAAATACGAATTAAACAGGGATTGTCAGAAGAAGAGGCACGTAATTTTTTAAGTTTAGCTAAAAATAAGTTAAAGAACATAGGCTATAATGTGTATGTAACAGATGAAAAATATGAATATAAAGATGCAAAAATGACAGTACAGTCAAATGAACTAATGATAGCAACAAAAGAGTAGATAGATGAAAGCAATATGGAGGAATTAGTGAAAAAAATATACAAGATACCAAATAAAGCGGAAATAGAGACTACTATAAATGTATTATATAGTGAAGAGAAACTAACTGTCTATACTAATAAAGTAGACTTACAAAAACAATTGAATAAATTATTAGGGGAGCCTACAAAGGAATTGAAAATAAAAAGATCAATTTCAGGAAGCGTTTGGGAAATATCCTTTAAAGAGAAAAGTAAAATATCTAAGCTTCTATTGAAAGCTAATATTTATGAGCTATAAAATAGTTAAAAAATCAGTTTTGATTTTTAACTATTTTTTTTTAGCCATTTTATAAAAGTTTCAGAAGAAATACCTCTTTTTTTATATTTTTCCAACTTAGCTTTTCCAATAGTTTTGAAAAAATCAAAATCGCTGCTATATTTTTTTATATCTGGATAGCGTAATTTCATTGCTAATTTTCTATTATAAATCTTATAATAAAGTGCAAGTGCTGGATCATTTTGCATATTATCTCTAAAAGTAGAAAACTTTCCTATTTGCTTGCAAGTTTTTTTACTATTAGGTGCAAGATTATTACAATAATCAGCTAACTTAGAAGAAGATATAAAATATTTACCACAATTTTTACAAATTCGTAGATAAACTTGTTCAGTTAATACAGCGATTAATGATCTGTATAATAGCACTGGTAAATTGTTGGGTAAAATAAGGTTTAATTCAGTTACTTTACTTTTCTTTTGTGATAGAAAATTATAAATTTCTTCTTCAGATTTACCAGGATTAGAGGAAAATGCTGGAAAAGAGTAAAATGTAGCTTTGTTAGATGTAAGTATTGTAAATGAGGCATCTATTCTACGTAAGGCATACATTCTCTCAATAGGCTTAAAATTTTGAGCTAATTTATTTGGATGAACTAAACAATAATCTAGTATCATATCAATTTGTTCTTGCAAATTTAATAGTTGAGTTTTATTTTTGGAAGCAATAACTGTAAAAATAGACTGAATAGATTCATCGTCAAATAACGAATGATTGAATAATTTCTTTATTTCACCACACTTAATTATAGATAGAGAGTATTTGCTAAAGAAATCAAAGAAATCATCATATTTTTCAAAATCAGCATTGATAAAATCAGTCAAAAAAGTTCCTAACGGTTGACTGGTAATTTGATAATCATCGCTTAGAGAATATTTCCTATTTTTCTTATTAAAAATAAGGGGATAATTTATGATTATTTCATGATTTTTTTCTTCGTTTATTGCGAATCCAATACCATCTAAAATATCCTGAACATAAGTGAATTCTTGCATTTTACTCCTCTCATATTAGTAACCGACAAGTGATTTATATAAGAAAAAATGGTTACAATAGCTTTTTCTTATATATATTGACTTTATGAAATTTGGAAATTATAATGCAAATGTAGTTAGTAACTGCCCTTTCGTATTTTGAGTTACTAACATGAATGCAACATATAGTATAACTAAGCTTTTCCCAAATTAAACTCCGTTTAATTATACTATATGTTCATAAAAAAATCAATATATAGGCTATTCTAGATGAGTCTATATAGAAAAACTATGTGAAAAAATGTGTAAACACTTTTTGAACCAAATGAAAGGAAGAATTAAATTGAAGAAAAGTATTATAATTAATGATTTGTATTTTGAACAAAAAAAGACACTAACAGAGATAGCAAAAATATTAAATACATCTATAAGTTATATTTCAAAGATTTTAAGAAAAAATGATAAGTATCAAGTGATAAAGAAACAAAGAAAAGAGGAAAATTTAGTAAAAAGAAGAAGCGTACAAAAAGAGTTAATTTACAATGAAAGAAGAAATAAAATAGATATAGAATATACAAATATGAAAAATAAACATATACAAGCATCGAAAGAACTGTCTAAGCATACAACAATAAGTAATCAAGCATTAAGAAAATGGGCTAGTAGTAGTTATAACTATAACAAAGAGAAAAAACGATATGAATTTGACATTGCCAATCTAGTAAAGCCAGCAGATTTTCCGATGTATATAAATTAGGAGGAACACATGAACAAAAATCAAGCAAAAGCTTATGCAGCTGTAACTTTAGATATACTACATAAAATAAATGTAAAGATTACGCCCAAGATATTAGCTGAGGAAATGGATTTGATTTATGACTTATATGATTTAGATGAGATTCTAGAAGAATATGATAAATTAGATGGAATAAATAGTGGAAAGAAAGAAAACATTTCAGGAATAGCAAGTTGCTATATTATAAATGGCTTGGGAACAGAAGAACTACAAAAGAATAGCTTTAACGTATTTTGTAAAAATAAAAAATTGACAGTAGGAGAAATATATATCACAAATGAAAAAGAAAATTCTGAGGTCTTTTATCATTTGGTAAAAGATATACGAGATAGAAAAATGAATATTCTATTCTTGAATATATATACATATTATTTATTAACAGAGGAAGAGTTAGCAGCAATCACAAAATTATGTAGGAAAAATAATATTATTATAGTAGAGATATAGAAAATTATAAAGCAAAAAGGCTAGAGAGCTCTAGCTTTTTTATTATGGAGGAAATATGAATAAGCAAGAATGTAAAAAATATATAAAACAAGCTTATATAAATCTTGTAAAACAAAATAAAAGCTTAAATTTAGATAATATTGAATTTGAAATGAAGAAGGTATTTAAAATGCAAATGCTTGAATACATAGCATATTCTAAAATTTCTATGCATAATATAAAAAAGAGTGGAAATTTAGAGATAAAGTTGGAAGATATACTAGCACAGATTGATATATTACCTACAATTTATTCAAAAGATGAAGCTATAAAGGTAGCTAATAAACTCTAATTTTTTCTCAGATTAACATTCTTTCACATATTGTATAGAATATAGAATATTTAAAATTTTATTATGGAGGAAAAAGTATATGAGCAGTGAAGAATATAATATTATTAGAAAATACAAAAAGAAATAAACTTTGTATTCAGATTGAGGACAAGCTAAAGGAAGAAAGGCAACGAAAGATATTAATAGGAAAACAAATTGAGAGAAATATTCAAAGAGATTTTGTATATTATAGATTTAATACTATTAGCAAATATGAAGATTACTGTTTATATTTATATGAACAAAGAGGAAGTAATAAAAGAGGAGGTATTTTATATGTCTGAATTTATGGTTGGAGATAGCATAAAAACGACAAATATCAATGAGAATTCTAAACTAGTGAAAAAGATGTTAGATGAGAATATGAAAAATATAGTGGGATACATAAGAACAGGAAGAGATAATGTAATGATGGAGAAGGAAAGACAAGAAAGTATTATAATGAAATTCTGTGAAGAATATAATGTCAAATGTAAGGAAATATTTATTGATAAAGGATATTCAGGGATGAAACTTTCAAGACCAGGAATTAGAAAAATTATAGATTCTAATAACAAAACAATTATAATTGTGAGTAGTATCTGCAAAATTACACGAAGTTATATAAATTTGATAGAAATACTTAAAAATAAAGATACTCAAATTATTAGTGTCACTGAACAAGTAATGATAAGATTAGCTTAAAAGCTAGTCTTATTTTTTATAATATTTTTGATTTTCTATTCATAGACTTAATTGAGGTGAAGAATATGCAAGAAAGCATTAAGAAAGAAGAAAAAAAGAAAGAAGATTTTAACATTATTGTAACTTATGCTGAAAATGGACAAAGCTTTCAGTCAATTGCTGAAAATATAATCATTAGAAAGATGAATGAAAATAAGTAAAATTTTTTCTCGACTTAAACTTGAAATATTAGTATGGTAAAAATTTGAGCATAGATAATTACAAGGAAGGGAGGAAAGGTGGAAACACACAACTTTGATAATAAAAACTATATTGTTGCTTTGTATATGAGATTAAGCAAAGATGATGGAGATAAAGAAGAAAGTGAAAGTATAACAAATCAAAGAAAAATCCTAAAGGCATTTGCAAAAGAAAATAATTACCAAATTTATGATGAGTATATTGATGATGGATATAGTGGAACTAATTTTAATAGACCAGATTTTCGAAGGATGATTAAAGACATAAAAGATGGAAATGTAAATATGGTAATTACAAAGAATCTGGCAAGATTAGGAAGAGATTACATCGAGACAGGAAGATATATAGAAACTTTCTTTCCAGAACATAACATACGATATATTGCAATATTAGATGATGTTGATACATATTTAGATAAAAACTGTGATACAGTTGCTTTTAAAAATATTATGAACGATTTTTATGCTAAAGAAACATCCAAGAATATAAAGAAAACGAAAAACCGAAAAAAACAAGAAGGTTTCTATTATATAACTTATGCGCCTTTTGGCTATAAAAAAGTGGATAAATCGGGAAATTTAAAGATTGATGAAGTAGCAGCTGACACTGTAAGAAGAATTTTTAAAGAATTCGTGGCAGGAAAGGGAACATATCAGATTGCACAGTTATTAAATAGAGAAAAAGTAGTTACTCCAGGATTACAAATGGATATGGTAAGCAATATAACAAATACTACCAATATATGGAGACATACTACGATAAAAAGAATTCTAACAAATCCAATATACATTGGTACAATAGTTCAAAATAAAAGAAAGAAAATTAGTTATAAAAGTAAAAAAATGATATCACTGCCAGAAGAACAACATACAATTACAAAGAATCATCATCCTGTGATTATAGATATACATACATGGGACATGGTACAAGCGAAATTTAAGAATTGTATAGGTGAGCGAATAAAAGAAGAAGATTCGTTGCTGAAATCATTATTATATTGCTACCATTGCCATAATAAATTACAGATTGTTAAGAAAAATGATAAATACAAGGGAAAAGTAATAACTAGAAAATATGTGATTTGTAGTACATCAACAAGGAATGTAACTAATAAAATATGTCCTAATAGAAAATATATTAATTATAATAAACTAGAAGAGAAAATATTAGAAAAAATATGTAATGTATTTGAAAAATATCTTACATCAGATGCTTTTAATAATCAAATGCTGTTAGATAATTTGATAAAATCTAAAAGTGATAAAGGCAGATTGCTAGAGAAAATAGAAGAAATTACGAATCAATTGGGTAATGTAAATAAAAAAATTACGACTCTATATAGTGATAAGCTAAATGGCTTAATTGAGGAACAAGATTATAGTTACTTTTCGGAAAAATTATTAGAAGAACGACGTAAATTAGAAAGCCTAAAAGAAAAAACGCAAGAAGAGATTGAAGAATTCGAGAAAGACAATGATGAAAGAAAAATAGAAGGAGAATTAAGAAAAACAATAAAAAGGATAGTCGATGGAAGTGAACTCAAAAAAGAAGATTTACAGCAGTTAGTCAAGAAGATTGAAATAGATAAAGAAAAAAATATACTAATACAATTTAATTTTTATGAATTAAATTGTATAGGAGGTCATTTTAACTATGATGATACAAAACAAGCAGTTAGTTCGTAATGTAGCAATTTATTTAAGGTTAAGTAAAGATGATGGAGATAAAGAGGAAAGTGAGAGTATTTCGAATCAAAGAACAATTATTTTAGACTATTTAAAAGAACAATTTGATTATAATAAATATTATGAATATATAGATGATGGCGTTTCTGGTGCTACATTCAATAGACCAGGTTTCCAGAGAATGATTAGTGAATTAAAGAAAAATGAAATAGATTTAGTAATTACTAAAAATCTGGCAAGATTTGCAAGAAATTATATTGAAGCAGGAGAGTACATAGAAAAGATATTTCCTAATAATAATGTAAGGTATATAGCTATTCTAGACGGAGTAGATAATTTTGAAGATAGAGTATCAAATGAATTTGCACCAATCAAAGGAGTATTTAATGAGCTGTTTTGCAAGGAAACTTCAAAAAATGTTAAAAAAAGTAAAAGAAAAAAGATGGCAGAAGGAATATATAGTTGTAATGTTGCTCCATTTGGATATAAGAAAGATTTAGAGGAGAAAGGTAAACTAATAATTGACAAAGATGCAAGCAAGATAGTAAAAAGAATTTTTGAACTTACTTCTGAAGGAAAAACAGCAATACAAATAGCAGATTTATTTAATGAGGAAGGAGTACTTACTCCAGCAGAATATCTAAGAATTAGAGGATTAGAAAATAGAACAAAAAAAGTTTGGACAAGAATAATGATTACAAGAATTTTAGCGAATGAAGTTTATACAGGAAAGTGTGTAAGAGGTAAAACGAAAAATATTAGTTATAAAAGTAAGAAGAGAATTTATGTCCGAAGAGATGAACAAATAATAACTAAAAGTACGCATGAAGCTATAATCTCAGAAGAAATGTTTAATAAAGTACATAATAATACCACTTTTGGAAAAGTAAAAAGTGAAAATGCATCAATTGACGCAAAATTTTCAGCATATATGATTTGTGGTGAGTGCAAAGAAAAAATGACTAGAAGAAGATCGAGAAATTTTATAAGTATTTTTTGTCCATCTAGAAATGAAACTCGATTTTTGTGTTCAAACAATATTTTATATAAATATGAAGAGTTGGAAACATTAATAATAAATAATATAAAAAAAGAATTTGAAGTATATTTCAAGAAAAATAACCTGAATCCTAGCTTAATGAAAAAATATAATGTGATAAAAGTAAAGGAAATAGAAAATAAATTAAAAGAACAGAATAAAGAGCTAGGAGTCTTAAGATTTAAAATTTCAAAATTATATAATGATAGATTACAAGAAAATATTTCAGAAGAAAAATATAAAAAGATATATAATGAGTTATCAAAAGAAAGAAATGAAAAAATTAAAGAAATAGAAAGCTTAGAGAGTGAAAAGAAAAAAATAAACAACGATGATGAAAATATATCGAAAATAGAAGAAGCAAAGCAAATATTAAAAAAAATAGATAAAGGAAGTCTAACAGAAAAAGACATAGGTGAGTTGATTGAAAAAATCTATGTATACAAGAATCAAATACACATATTTTATAAATTTGAAAAAATGTTATCACAAAAAATTTCCTGTCAAAATTGAACACTCTATGATTGTACTGTGGCTATGGCAGAGCATTTATGTGGTAGTCAAGAAGCTTTTGTAGAGAGAATGAATGCAAAAGCAAAGGAACTTGGAATGAATGATACTACTTTTAAGAATTGCCATGGAATAGACGAAGAAGGGCATGTAACATCT
>CATKGX010000093.1 GCA_949747775.1 uncultured Clostridia bacterium
AATAATGTTAAGAAATATATCTTTTGGAGATGTTGTGGATAAGGATGTTGATTTTGATTTGCCTAGTGATTATACAATAATAGACAATCAGCAATTTTAGCAGAAAATAAAAAGTAGCAGAGTATGTTCAATTTATATTGAACATACTCTGTTTTTTAGATGTTAAAGAAAATTTCTAGTGTTATCCAATTTATACAATATTTTTTGAATTTTAATATCTTTTTATAAACAAAAATAAAAATTTGAATATTTTTTTATTTTTTGTTCAAAATAATATTGTAAAAGAAATGGAGGTGCTTCGTATGTCAGAAAAGAATAATAACCAAAATAAGAAAAATAACAAAAATAATAATAGAAATAACCAAAACAACAATGAAAGAATAGATAACAATAACAACAATAACTGTAGATAGTTAAAAAGAAGTTACTTCCTATACATACGAAGTAACTTCTTCTTTTATTTATTTTTCTATATATTTCTTTAAAAATTTACCTGTGTAGCTTTGTTCATTTTTTATAATTTGTTCTGGTGAACCTACTGAAATAACTTGTCCACCTTTGTCTCCACCTTCTGGCCCCAAATCTATAATGTAATCTGCTGTTTTGATTAAGTCTAAATTATGCTCTATAACAACAATACTATTACCTGTATCTACTAGTCTTTGTAAAATATCTACTAGTTTGTGTACATCTGCAATGTGAAGTCCAGTTGTTGGTTCGTCTAATATATATAACGTCTTTCCAGTTGCTTTTTTAGAAAGCTCTGTGGCAAGTTTAATACGTTGTGCCTCTCCTCCAGATAATGTTGTAGAAGGCTGTCCTAGTTTAATATAGCCTAGTCCTACATCATATAATGTTTGAATTTTTTGCTTAATTCTTGGAATGTTGCTAAAAAACTCTAATGCTTCTTCTACTGTCATTTCCAAAACATCACTAATTGTTTTACCTTTGTATTTTACCTCTAATGTCTCTTTATTATATCTTTTTCCCTTACATACTTCACAAGGTACATAAATATCTGGTAAAAAATGCATTTCTATTTTTAAAATACCATCACCACTGCAAGCCTCACAACGACCACCTTGCACATTAAAACTAAAACGTCCTTTTTCATATCCTCTCATTTTTGCCTCATTGGTTCCTGCAAAAATATCACGAATAATATCAAACACACCTGTATATGTAGCAGGATTTGAACGTGGCGTTCTTCCAATTGGGGATTGGTCAATATTAATAATTTTGTCAATATTTTGTAACCCCTTTACTCCTTTACATTTTCCTGGTTTTTCATTAGAACCATTTAATTCTTTTGCAATTGATTTATATAGTACTTCGTTAACTAATGTACTTTTTCCTGAGCCAGATACTCCTGTTACGCACACAAATTGCCCTAATGGAATTTTTACATTTACATTTTTTAAATTGTTTTCTTCTGCTCCTTTTATTTCAATTGCTTTTCCATTTGATTTTCTTCTTTTTTTAGGGACAGCAATTTGCTTTCTTCCACTTAAATATTGTCCTGTTATAGAATTTAGCACCTGTTTTACTTCTTCTGCTGTTCCTTGCGCCATTACGTTTCCCCCATGAACTCCAGCACCTGGTCCAATATCAATAATTTGGTCTGCTGCATACATAGTATCTTCATCATGTTCTACAACAAGTACTGTATTTCCCAAATCTCTTAGTTTTTTTAAGGTAGCAATTAATCTTTCGTTGTCTCTTTGATGAAGTCCAATACTTGGTTCATCTAATATATATAACACCCCTGTTAGTCCAGAACCAATTTGTGTTGCCAAACGAATACGTTGTGCTTCTCCGCCAGATAGTGTTCCTGCGCTTCTTGAAAGTGTTAAGTATTCTAGTCCTACATCTATTAAAAATTGCAATCTTTTATTTAATTCTTTAAAAATTTGGTCTGCAATCATTTGGTCTTTTTTGCTTAGCTCTAAAGAATTTAAATAGTCCTTAATTTTATCAATTGACATACTAGTTAATTCATTAATATTTTTACTACCAACTTTTACAGCTAAAACCTCTTTTTTCAGTCTTGCTCCATTACATTCATGACACTCACTTTCACTCATATAGTATTCGTAAAAATCCCTCATTCCTTGTGATTTTGTTTCATGGTGACGTCTTTCTAGTGTTGGAATAACCCCCTCAAATGGAGCAGTAAACTTTCTTACTCCTGCTGCTGATTCATATTCAAAATCGATTTCGTCTTTTCCTGTACCATATAAAATTTTATCCAAAAAGTCTTTTGGAAGTTTTTTTATTGGGACTCCTTTTATTTTGACACCGTAATATTTTGCAACACTTTCAAAATACATTTTTGCCATTGTTTCGCCTTTTTTCATGTTGCTTGACCCAAAAGCTTTTACCCCGTCATATAATGTTTTGTTTTTGTCAGGAATAATTAAGTCTGGATCCATTTTCATGAGATAACCAATACCAGTACATGCTGGACACGCACCAAATGGATTGTTAAACGAAAACATACGTGGAGATAATTCATCAAAACTAATGCCACAATCTGGACATGCATAGTTTTGGCTAAATAGTAATGTATCTTTACCTGGAATATCAATACTTACTAAGTTATTGGCATGTTTTAATGCAACTTCTACAGACTCTGTTAGTCTACTTCTTATTTCTGGTTTAATCACTAATCTATCTACTACCAGTTCAACATTGTGTTTCTTTTTTCTATCAATTTCTATGTCATCTGATAGTTCCACAATTTCGCCATCAATTCTAGCACGTACAAAACCTTCTTTTTGAAAATCGGCAAGTAGTTTTACAAATTCTCCTTTTCTTCCTCTAATAATTGGTGCCAAAACTTGAATTTTGGTTCCTTCTTCTAAATTTAAAATACTGTCGACAATTTGGTCAATTGTTTGTTTTTCTATTTTTTTACCACACTTTGGACAATGTGGAATCCCTATACGAGCATATAGCAAACGAATATAATCGTATATTTCTGTTACTGTTCCTACTGTTGAACGTGGATTTTTAGAAGTTGTTTTTTGGTCAATTGATATGGCAGGTGATAACCCATCAATTGACTCTACATCTGGCTTTTCCATTAATCCTAAGAACTGTCTTGCATAAGCAGAAAGGCTTTCTACATATCTTCTTTGTCCTTCTGCATATAACGTGTCAAACGCGAGTGACGATTTTCCAGAACCTGAAAGCCCTGTTATAACTACCAATTTATCACGTGGTATTTCTATATTAATATCTTTTAAATTATGTTCTTTTGCACCTTTAATAATAATGCTTTCTTGCATTTTGTACCCCCAGTTTATCATTTAAATTGTTTTTCAAATTGTTTAAATTATAAAACATAAGTTTGTTTTTGTCAATAATAAGTGTCAATTTCTTGAAAAAACTAAGTTTTTCTGATATACTTTTATGTACTACAAATTTTTTTATTTAGATATAATAATTTAATCTAATTTTAAGGAGGAACTCACCATGACAAACTCTGTAAAAACATTTACACTATTTGTTCGGCCAGATGACATCAGTCAGCAAATTGCACATACGCTTCGGCAATTAAATGCAAAATCTACTCTTCCTTTAAAGGAATGTTCTAATGGTGATTTAGTTATTGCAATTGGTGGTGATGGTACATTTATTGATGCAGTTACTCGTACAAATTTTTCTAAAGACAAGGTCTATACTGGAATTCATACTGGAACTCTTGGTTTTTTGCAAGACTTATCTGCAAATGATATTTATTCACTTATTCAGTATATTCATTATGAACCTTGTCTTCCTGTAAGAAAAGTATATGTTGCTTTGGTAAAAGTTTTTTTGGCTGATGGCACTGTTTTATCATACTTCTCTTTAAATGAAGTACTTGTTGCTGGAGAAGCATATTCTAAAATTTCATTTGCAGAATATATAAACGAGGAACTTTTGCAAAAGATATCTGGTAATGGTATTATTGTAGCAACTAGCGCAGGAGATACTGCTTATTCGCTAAATGCAAATGGCGCCATTGATTTTAGTAGCAATTTTCAATTAGTCTGTACTTTAGAGGTACCTATTAGAAATGCTGCTTATGAACGTTTTATTACAAATCCAATTATTTGCTCTCACATTAACATTGTACTTGAGCCAGCAAATAATATTTGTGTTATTATTGATGGTATCAGGCAAAATATTAACTCTAAAGATATTCGGCGAGTAGAAGTCTCTATGACAGATAATTCCAACTACATTAATAAGTTAGAACTTATCAGCTATTCAAAAGTAAGTATTATACGGAATAAAATATTGGGATATTAAAAAGAAAAAAGCAGTAAATATTTTAAGATAACTTTAAAATATTTACTGCTTTTATTTCTTAATTAAATGAACTACCACAAACTACTGCTGCTCGGGAAGTAGTGCTACTACTTGACGCTCCTGAAATCGATCCATATGAAAAAAATCCACTATATCCTCTTCTAACAAGTGGATAACCAGATGTTATCCACGTTGCTACTGTTGAGCCATACCATTTTTGGCATTCTAACATAGCATCTCCCACTTTGCTCTTTTGATTAGTATAATCATAAATGTTTTTATATATATAATCATTTGCACTTAATAAGTTTTTATTAGAGTCATTAGAAGTAGTATTACCTCCTGCCGCCACGAACTCTCCTCTTCCATCTGCCATTTGATATATACCAGATTCATTTCCTGTAGTACTTGCATCTGTAGTTCCCTTCGTCGTAATAGAGCCACAGTCTGATGCGGCAAGCATTACAGCTGTTCCAAATTCTGTATTTTTTATCATGTGACAATCTATTCCATTTTTGGTTGTTCCTGTCCCATTTGTGCTTATTCCTGTTTCTTTTCCCAAAGTTCCTCCTTTTGCTTCCATCTGTCTTATCTCTAAAAAGAAATCACTAACTGATTTATAGCATTTACTAGTTCCTCCTTTATTTGCTTGCAAAGCAGCTTTTGCAATATTAGGCATAATCATAATTCCTATTATGATTAAAATTCCTATCATTATTTTACTATCTAATTTTCTCATGATTCATTACCCTCCTTTGTAATTCTAATTACTTTGTAACTCGTATTTACTTACCCAATATCCCTTTAAATTCTCTGAATTAAATTTAAATGAGTCTGGTATCGTATAGCCTTTATCTGCCATTGTTTGGTCAGATTTAATATATTTTACATTAATGTATTCATCTTCTATAACATATTCATATCTTGGTATATATGTCCAATAAGTTATTAAATTGTTATTTGTTGTTACAACATTAGCCCATATTTTTTTACTATAATCATACCAATTTTTTGGCATATTTGTTGGTTTTCCATTTGCATCTAATTCTATTTTTGTACAATTCTCTAATGTAGTTTCATTATTTCCGTTTTCATCGTATGTTACGTAATATGTACAATCTGGATTAAATCCACTTAAATCTACTTCTATATTTTCTGTATGCATACTTGGCACTGTTTGTATATAATTCCCTATTATTCTTTTATGTTTTTCACTATATACACAAATATCATATTGCTTATTCTCCTCTAGATCTGTTAAAACATATGGAAGCTCTACATTCGAAGCCCTTTTTACTCCATCTACAAAAACAGAATATGTTCCACTTGGCTCTGTTGTAGAAACAGTTACCTTTTGCTCTCTTGAAGACATTTTTATTTTCTCTATTCCTGATGAAGCTGTATCTTGCAGTTCGTATTTACTTACCCAATATCCTTTTAACTTTTCTGAACTAAATTGAAAAGTTTCTGGTATCGTGTAGCCCTTATCTGCTGTTGTTTGGTCAGATTTAATATATTTCACATTAACATATTCATCTTCTATAACATATTCATATCTTGGTATATATGTCCAGTATGTTACAGCATCACCATTTACTGTTACTACATTGGCCCATATTTGGTCTGCATAACTATACCAATTAGATGGTTGTTTTGTTTTATCAATTCTACCAACTACCGCTTCATTGTTTCCATTACTATCATATGTCACATAATATGTATTTTCCGGATTAAATCCACTTAAGTCTACTTCTATATTTTCTGTATGTAAATCTGGCACTGTTTGTATATAGTTCCCTATCATTCTTTTACTAGTTTCACTATATACACATATGTCATATTGTTCATTTCCTTTTAGACCTGTAATAACTAATGGCAATTCTACATTTGTTTTTACTTTTGCTCCATTGATAAAAATTGTATATCTTCCGCTTGGTGCCGTTGTAGATACCGTTACTCTACTTCCTTTTGACGTCATTTGTATCTTTTCTATTCCTGCTGAAGCAATATCTTGTAATTCATATTTACTTACCCAATACCCCTTTAACTTTTCTGAACTAAATTGAAAAGCATCTGAAAGTTTTAGTGTACTTAAGTCTTTTCCATTTTGTGTATTCCCTTCTAAATCCACAAAATCCATTTCTACTTTTTTCGTATCTGAATTTGCATTGTACATATATCTTGGTATCCAAGTCCAATATGTTACAGCATCACCATTTACTGTTACTACATTGGCCCAAACTTTATTTCCATAATCATACCAACCTGATTTAGGAGTTTCCATCCTATCAATTCTTTGTGCTATTTGCTCATTATTTCCATCTTTATCATAAGTTACGTAGTATGTATTTTCTACATTAAAACCACTCATGTCTGGTGAATAGCAAGCCATACTTCCGCATTTTCTTATAGGTACTTTCTTCAGGAGAATATACCTTATCTGGAAGAACAAGATCATCCGAATTCTTTAAGTCTAAAAAGTTATCTATGCTATTAAAGAAATCTAGTTCGTTTTGTGCTTCTGCTTCATATTTTTCTTTTCCCTTTAAAGCCAAACCAATCATTCCAGAATTTAATAATATTGTTACTGTTATTGTTGCTAAAATTATTAATATAATAATTGTTACAACTAACGTAATAAGTGTAATGCCTTGATTGCTAGACTTTAAATTTCTTCGCTCAATCATTTTTCTAGCTTTTTCCTCCTTAGTATCCATTTTTTTACAAACCAATTATATATTTCCCTATTAATTTCTGTCAATAATTTTTTCATATTTTGTAAAATAAAAAAGAAGGAAAATCCACCTTAGTATATTCCTTCTTTTTATTTTGTTATACTTCTTCTCTATAAATTACTTCCTGCTCATTTTCTTTTTCTACAAAAGAAACAATTGGCTGTTCATGTAGCTTATTTCCAAATTTTATGTTTCCGTTTATGCTATCTAATGTGTTTTCTTTCTTTAATGGATTGCAGAATTCATCTGTTATATCTAATATTCCCATGCTATTCTCCTCCTTTTTCTCTATTATTTATTTTATATTATTTTAGGCAAAAGTCAAGAAACTATGCACTTTCATTTTTACATCATATTCCTATTTAGATACTTTTTTCCAGTTCTTTTATTTTATCTCTAAGTTCCGCTGCTTTTTCAAATTCCATTTCGGTCGCATATTTTAACATTTCATCTGTTAGCTTGCCAATTATATCTTCTATACTTTCATCTTTACTAATATTATATTTTGCTCCCGCTTCTTCAATAATGCTTGCTTTAATTGCTTCACGAACTGATTTCTGAATTGTTTTTGGAACAATTCCATGTTTTTCATTATATTCTGCTTGAATCTTCCTTCTTCTGTTTGTTTCAGAAATAGCCTTTTCCATAGATTCTGTTAGTTCATCTGCATACATAATAACCTTTCCTTCTGTATTTCTTGCTGCACGTCCAATAGTTTGAATCAGTGAGCGTTCAGAACGTAAGAACCCTTCTTTATCTGCATCTAAAATTGCTACAAGCGATACTTCTGGAATATCAAGTCCTTCTCTTAATAAATTAATTCCAACAAGCACGTCAAATTCTCCGAAGTCTTAAATCCCTTATAATTTCCATTCTTTCCAATGCCTTTATATCAGAATGCATATATTTTACTTTTATATCAATTCCAGCTAAATACGCTGTTAAATCTTCTGCCATTTTTTTGGTTAGTGTCGTTACTAATACTCTTTCCCTTTTTTCAACTCTTTCTCTAATCTGCTCAATTAAATCATCTATTTGATTGGTTACTGGTTTCACTTCAATTTTTGGATCTAATAATCCTGTTGGTCTAATAATTTGCTCTACTACATTATCTTTTGCATGTTCTTTTTCATAATCTGCAGGCGTTGCACTCACAAATACAACCTGATTTACTCTGTCTTCAAATTCTTCAAACTTCAATGGCCTATTGTCAAAAGCAGATGGAAGCCTAAAGCCATATTTAACTAAAGACTCCTTCCTAGCTCTATCCCCATTATACATTGCTCTTACTTGGGGAATTGTTGCATGTGACTCGTCAATTAATAATAGAAAATCTTTTGGAAAATAGTCAAATAGTGTAAACGGGCTGCTTCCTTCTTCTCTACCACTAATATGCCTTGAATAATTCTCAATCCCTTGACAAAAGCCTGTCTCTTTCATCATTTCAATGTCAAAATTAGTTCTTTCTTCTATTCTTTGTGCCTCGATTAATTTATTGTTTTCTTTAAAATATTGAATTCTTGCTTCTTTTTCTTTTTCAATACTCTCTATTGCTCTTTCCATTTTGTCTGACGTTGTAACATAATGTGAATTTGGGAATATCATCACATGATTTCTTGTTGCAATTACCTTGCCTGTTAATGGATTAATTTCCGAAATTTTTTCTATTTCATCATCCCAAAACTCTACACGAATTGCTGTCTCACTCTCATCTGATGGATATATTTCTAATATATCACCTTTTGCCCTAAAAGTTCCCCTTTTAAAATCTAGTTCATTTCTATTATATTGCATTGAAATTAATTTTTTCATAATTTCATTTCTTTCTTTTTTCATTCCTGGTCTTAAAGAAACAATCATATGCTCATAATCAATAGGATCTCCTAATCCATAAATGCAAGACACAGATGCTACAATAATGACATCTTTCGTTTCAAATAATGAAGCGGTTGCCGAATGGCGAAGCTTGTCTATCTCATCATTAATAGAAGAGTCCTTCTCTATATAGGTATCTGATGAAGCGATATAAGCTTCGGGTTGGTAATAATCATAGTACGAGACGAAGTATTCCACATTATTTTCTGGAAAAAACTCTTTGAATTCACTATATAGTTGTCCTGCTAGTGTTTTATTGTGTGCTAAAACAAGTGTTGGCTTTTGCACTTTTTGAATGATATTTGCCATTGTGAAAGTTTTTCCGAGAACCTGTAACACCTAGAAGTGTCTGAAATTTCTTACCTTCTTCTATTCCCTTACTTAAATATTCAATTGCTTTTGGTTGGTCGCCTGTTGGCTGATAATTTGATACTAATTTAAACATTTTTCCTCCTTGTGACCCATAATAAAATGACTACTATTAACCTAAAAAATTCGTGTAAATGATAATTTTCTATTACAAAATTTACTATTTTAAGTAACATAAATTGCCTTTACACGAATTGGGTCACAAACTTTATTTTTCCAACTACATAATACTAATTAAAACTAGATAATATTATATAATAAAAACACTTATATATTACCATGATTTAGTTAAAATAGCAAGGCAATTTGAACTTGCCTTGCTATCACATTTGAATTCTATCTATATTATATCTATGCAGCTAAAATAGATTTAAACGCATTTTGCATAATTACATCTGTTTCTGCATCTGTGCAATCTATTATATTCTCTTCCATTTGTTCTTGTGGTAACACAGTTTCAATAAATGGTTCTAATTCTGTCAAGCAATCATGTATTATTTCATTTTTTCTTCTAGCTCTTGATAAGCAATTTCTTTGTATGCTTCTGTTTTGAGCCCTTATAAAACATCTTGTAATTTTCTGCATTCAACCTTTCCTCCATTCAATTTAATTTGCTAAATTGAATGGACTGTATAACTACAACAATGCCTTATAAGAAGCTTCTTTTCGGCCATAAAACTCCCCTATCGAATAATGTTCAAGACAAAATTCTTAAAGGGAGTTCAAAGTCTCAAAGGATTATCTATGTTGTTTTTTCTTTTGCATATAGCCCCTTCAAGACTTTTATCACATGCATTATATTGAGTTTTAACTATGCCGTGTTCTAAATAGCTGTCATCTGCAAATTGGTGCTGTAATTTGTAGAGTAGTGCTGTAAAGGGCAGACAATAAAATTAATAAAATTGAATCTTTACAAAATTTTACAACTATGTTACTATATGAACTAGAATAATTATAAAATAGTAAAATAGAAAGGAAAAATATAAGATGAAAGAAAAAAAGTTAGTATTAAAAATTATTTTAACTGTTATAAGCATACTATTAATAATCTGGCTAATTAATTTAGGCAGGAAAGTTTATATTATCAATAATACAATAAGCAAATTTGAAATTTCGTCTCAGAAGGAAAATTGTTATTGGAAATTGGAGCTTACACAGGACAGGGATATTACAACTTATAAAAAAGGGAACAGAATATTAACTACTGTACGTGGAAACAATAATAAAGTTATATATTCAAAAAACGGAAAAATGTTAAATATATTTAATGAAACAGATGGAAAGAAGACAGTAACTCTAAATCAGGAAATAATAAATCAAGAATCATATCCTATATTCAATATGCCTTATGTAATATCTAAAGATACGCTTAATTCAATAATATTAGGTGCATTAAAATCTAAAATTACAACTACAAAAGTTAACGGAAAAGAGTGCTACTTAATTGAAAGTTCTTATGAACCATTTATAATTTATTCGCAAATCGAAACAGTACAATTATATATAGAAAAAGACACAGGACTTCCAATACAAGTAGTCAACTATGATAAGAAAAACGAAAAAACAGTACATTTTTATAAATACGAGTTTGACAATGTAACAGATGAAAACTTAAAGGAACCTAATATAAATGAATATGAAATTTTAAATAAAAACTAAAAAGTCAGTTTAATCTATAAGATTAGCATTCAAAATGAATTGAATGCTAATTTTTTATAAAAAAACCACTTACCGAAGTAAGTGGAAAATAATGTAGAGAGTAATGCAAATTTTAGGGCTTTTTAGAGTTTACTCAACTCCAACATAACCACTAACAGCTAACATCAAACAATTATTAGATGGCGAAGCTGAGCTGAAAGTAGTAGTATAGTTATTACCTTTAACGATATTAACTTTTTTTTGATCAGATCCATTAAAACGATAAACGTGCAATTTTCCGTCTGCTGGAACTGTTATAGTAGCTAACGTAACAATACCACTTGTTACCTTCACCTGTATCTTGTCATTAGTATGACGGATTTCAGGGTCAATGCAAGCAGCAGCTATACCAATCCGCATAGTACCAGATTTCTGAGCTTGACGTTTTTGACTATACGCAGTTGCAGGACACCATCCACCGAGTTCAAATTGATAGATAATAGAAGAATCTGCAACCGTACTCAACACGGAATCACTACTAAAATCAGTAAGTTCATACGTTTCAACTTCCTCAAAAAGAGGAGTAACTGTTTCCTCTGGCATCTCACTCGCGAAAGCATATATGCTAGAACCAGAAATGACCAGAGCCACAACCAACAACAGAGCTAAAAACTTTTTGGTGAACTTCATAAATGTTAACCTCCTAAAGTTAATAAAATTTTTTGGCTGTTAAACAGCTCTCTCTACATTATTTTTTTTACTTATACTAAGTTCAGTATAAGTTATCCAACACTGGAAAAACCAGTAAAAATAGTATATCGTATTACAATGTTATTGTCAATAAAATTGCCGAAATAAATTCCTCTTCTCCTTACAGCTTCAACAATTTGTCGTCTTATGTCGTATTTTGTTGAAAGAAGATTTTATTTTTTGGTATTTCCTATTTTTATTTCTCTGTGACATATCTATTTTAAACCTATCCTTTTTATTAATTTATTTGCTCTATCTTTTCAAGTATGCTATAATGAATTTAGAGAGGGGTTGATTATTATGAATAAGTTAAGTACAATATTTTTAGTTATTATAATTATATTAGTAATTGCCTTAGGAATAGTATCATACGAATTTTATTATCAAAATACTCGTACTGCAGAGACAGGAGTTTACATTTGTAGAATGCTAAATGCTATTGATGAGGCAGGCTTTGAATTACAGTTGACAAACGAAGCTCTAGAATATTATTCTCATAATCCAGGAATCCCAAATGGTCCATATGTATTAGTTAATAAAACTGGTCCAGCTGAATAATTTAATTGTACTTAAAAATTCATTATCAAAAACTGATAATGAATTTTTGAGTTATACTAACATTTGTCTATAACAATTAATGGTACATATATTTCATCATCTGAATACCCAGCATGTTGTGATTTTAGCACTTCGTCACCATCTGTTATTATACATTTATTTGAATTCTCTGCTATCGCTATAAAGTCTCCTATAGCATCTTTAAATAATTCATTTTCTTTTCCGTCTCCAAATAAATGGCTTTCAATTATCTCTGATTTAGAATATAATTTAAAATCTTCTCCAAATTTTTTATTAAATTCCTTAGCAAACTGCTCTTTATCGTTTTCCTTTATTTTAAAAGATACTGCTCTTTGTTCTAACGAAGTAGTTCTTTCTAGCATTTTCATTATACTAGAATCGTCTTTTAAATAAATATGTTCTACTTCTTTGTGTCCATGATCTGCAATAATAATTATGATACTATCATTTAATTTCTTACATAATTCTTCTACTTTGTCATTTCTTATTTTAATTAATTCTTTTACTTTAGCATCATGTGGACCCAAATCATGCATTGTATGGTCTGGTTCAGTATCATAGGCATAAATATATTTTTTTCCTTCTTTATCACATTCCTCTTTTATCATTTTTAGCATTTCCTCTAGAGTATTGTATTTATTTTCACTAAAAGGAGATAATTCAATTGCACGATACTTTGTATCCTTATTTATTTGATCTGTTATTGTACTTTGTACTAACTTTTCCTTTACCTCTAAAAAATTATTACTTACTACTCCTTCTTTCCCTTTTTCACTATTTAAAAATAGTGTTATTGTTTCATTGATGGGAGCTATATACATGTTCCAACCAAGCCATCCATGTTCAATAGGATTTAGCCCTGTACGAATTGATGTAGTCGCAGCAGTCGTAGTAGCAGGAAATACTGTCGTTATTTCTTTAACTTTATTCTTTATAAAAAACGAATTTTTGTCTAACGTTCTATCTAATATTCTTGAACCCATTCCATCCATAAGTATGACAACAACATTTTTAGGTTGTTTTTCATTTAATAAATTGTCTATATACTCTATAGAATTATGTTTTGGGTTCAATCCAAAATATTTTTGAATCGAACAAGCTACGTTCGTTAAACATTCATTATAATTATTCTTTACTATCATTTACTATCTCTCCCATTTTTAATAAAATACTCTCTTTTTTCTATCGCATATTATTTATATTATATCAAAACTTTGTTTTTTTAAATAGTTTTTAGGATTTTTATAAAAAATGTGCTTATGTAAAAAAAGTCTTGTGCTATCATACAAGACTTTTTAGGATTTATTTTAATTAATTGGCTTATAAATTTTTCCTATATAATTTTCTAAGTTTTCTTTGTCTATCATTCCTATATATGATTTTATTATATTCCCTTCTTTATCAATAAATACTGTTTGTGGAATTGAATATAAATTATAAGCATTAGCAGCACTATATTCTGTATCAAAATAAAGAGGAAACTGGTAAGCATTTTCTTTTACAAACTTTTTTACATTTTCTACCGTATCTTGATATTCATCTGTTAAATTAATCATTAAAAATTCTACCTCTTTGCCATATTTTTTATACGCTACTTCAAATTCTGGTAGTTCTAGTCTGCATGGTCCACACCAAGTTGCCCAAAAGTTTACAACAATGGGTTTACCTATAAAATCTGACAGTTCCACTTTTTCTCCTGAAGTAGTTGTTACTGTGAAGTTTTTTGCTTTTATTGTTGACTCTTTTTTCTCTTCTACTTTTGTTTCCTTTTTTAATTCTTCACCTGCATAATTTTTTGTTAAAAACTGATATCCTATTGTTGCTAATATAATTATTACGATAAAGCTTACTAAATATACAATCAATTTAAAATATTTTTTCATACTATTTTCTCCTTTATATTAAAGAACTTAAGAAGTAGTTCATAACACCAAATAACATTGTAATTCCAACAATAATTAAAAACACTCCGCATATCCTATTAATCACTTTATAATGTTTTTTTATGAATTCAAATACTAAATTTAACTTTTTGATTAAAATTGCGGAAATTACTATTGGTATACCTAAGCCCAAAGAATAAACACACAAGAGCAATACTCCCTTTGATACAGTTCCAGAAGCTGATGCCATCATTAAAGCCGACCCTAGAAATGCTCCAACACATGGTGTTAAATTAATGGCAAATATGATTCCAAATAAAAAAGCGGAAAATATTCCTGTTACTTTTGTATTGTTTTTACTATTTCCTTTAAAAAGTTTTATATGAATTATATCCAAGTAGCTTAGCCCAAATAATATAACAATTCCCCCACAAACAATATTAACAATTTTTTCATAGTTTCTTAGAACTGCTCCTATTGTACCTGCAAATACTCCTAGCATACAAAAAACTAATGTAAATCCTATTACAAATGCTATTGCATTTATCATAGTATTATGTTTTTTATTTGCGTCTACTGTAAAATATGTTATATAAATTGGAATCATTGGTAACATGCATGGTGATATAAAAGATATGAATCCTTCTAAAAAAGTAATTAAATAAATCATCCCTTACTCCTTTTTCTATATATTTACTATTTTCTTTCTATTATTTCAATTGCATTTAATTGATTCGCAAATTTTCTACTAATTTTGCCTTTTTATTTGCTCTTTTGTTATTAATGAATATCTAGTTAAATTAGATTGTTCTAAATCTTCCTTGTTCATATCGATTGCAGTAATTTGATGATTGTTATAGGTTGTATAATAATAAATTCCCTTATTGGTATTACAGCATGATGTATAAATTGTCATTTCATATTGATTATTTCCCAAATCGCAACATCCTTTTTGCTGGTCAACTGAATTTAAAATATGAAAAAATTGGCTAACACTGCTTTCTTCATCTTCTGAGGAAACAGAGTTCATTTTTACAAACGCTACTCTTACAAATCTAGACTGTGATGATAAATCTCCTGGAAGTCCTATCGCTCCCATTCCCAAACTATATGCTTTTAAATCTAACTGAGGTGCAAAACGATTTTCTGCTGACTTTGTAGATAAGTTCATATAATTATTTAATGTAAACATTTGTCTATCAAACGTAGGATTATTTGTTAAAACACCTACTGAATTTTCATATATTTTTATTCCTTCTTTTAATGGCTCTACTGTAATACATTCTTGACTATCTGCAATAATCCAATGTAGTTGTGCAAGAGGCAGTTTATCGTTAAATGGTATCTGTACTAAATTTATTTTTTCTATTTGTTTTTTTGCCTCTCTTACTGTGGCACATTGGCTAAGTATCCATGGAATAAATTCAAATTGACTAATATTATCTTTCTCTGGTTTTGGTTCTGCATAATATGCATTTCCAACAAAGTTTAGCCCTGCGATTCCTAATCCTTTTTCATTAACTGCATCATAATATAATGGATAATTTTCTACTACATGAGCCATCCCAATTATTGCATAATGTGTATTTATTTGTTTTTCTTTTCTAAAATAAAATGGATAATTTCTTGGAGTAATTGTAACTTCATCTCCATAAGAAAAATGATAGTCTAATGTACGTCCAAAGTAAAAATCCTTTGTTTGATAAGTTGCAGCTGTGCACATATAATCCTCCTTAAAATAAAACAATATATCTATATCATGAGGTAATTCTAAATATACTATACGCTTTCATTTTAGTAAGTTTTTCCTGACCATATCATAACTTTAAAAGTATTATATCAGACCTTCTTTTAATTTTAAATAGTTTTTATCTATTTTATGAAATGGTTTTATAAATTTTCAAAAAACACTAGACTTTTTATTTCATTTTGTGTATGATAGTAACATATGGATAAAAAGTATAATTTTTTTGATTATATGGAGGTAAACAAATGTCAAAATCTTTAAGAATATTATCAATTGCTTTAATCGTATTTTCGTTATTTATTAGTTTTTATAGTGTTTATGCTAGTGATGTGAATATGAACCTTGTTGCTCCCACACCACCTGCATCAATAGATGATTCGAATTCAATACAAAACGTTCCTACAACAAATCCTGATACCACAGTTCAAAATCAAACGCAAACACCTATTACTTCTAATCCAGACACCTCGACAGTTAATCCATCTAGTGTAGGAGCAGTTGCAGAAGAAGGTCTTACGTTTTCTAATGTACTAAATATATTATTAATAACAGTTGGTATTGTACTTATATTCCTTGCAATTGGTATTATGATTAAATTAAAATAGTATAACTTGTTCAAAACTCTTAATTCTAAATTAGGAGTTTTTTTGTTATATTTTGAAATTTTTTCTATTTTAGAATTTATGTATAATTTATTTTGAAAAACAAATAATAATATTGAGAATTTTTCAAGCTCAATTCTGCAAGGAGGTATTATAGATGAAAAGAAAAGCTTTAATCATTTCAATTATTGCTATTATTGTTTCACTTTTTTCTATTTCTTATACATTTGCTGCTAATAATACAGTAAACGATATGAAAAATGGTGTTAGAAACGTTGTAGGTGGCGCTGAAAATGCAGTAGAAAATGCTGGAAGTGCTATTGGTGGTGCTGTAAAAAGTGGCGTAGATGCAATTGGTAATGGTGCCAAAAACATGGGAAATGACGCTAAAAATGCGGTAAACTCAGCAACACATGATAATAACAATAATGGATATACTGCTACAAGAACTTCTACTAGAGGAATCGATGCTGATGCAGCTGGTGGTATATCTACTTCAACTTATACGTGGACAATTATAGGAATTACAGCAGTTGCAATTGTTGTTTTATTATGGTCTTATTTTAGACAAAATGCAAACAGCAACATGTATATTAGCTCAGACGACGAATAGTAATTTATTTTATGGCAAGAGTTAGTATTTTCATTCTAACCCTTGTCGTATTTTTTATTTCGTTATATAATATATATGTTTTATAGGTGTTTTAAAAACCTAAATACATAAATAAAAGGATAAAAAGCAATGGCAAAAAAAATAGTAGCAAACAATTCTACTGCCAAACATAATTATACAATTGAAAATACTTTAGAAGCGGGAATTGTTTTAACTGGAACTGAAATTAAATCTATTCGAAATGGGAAAGTAAATTTAAAAGATAGTTATGCTAATATAAAAAATGGTGAAGTCTTTATTTATGGTATGCATATTAGCCCATATGAACACGGAAACATTTTTAATAAAGACCCTTTACGAACCAGAAAATTATTACTAACAAAACGAGAAATTAATAAGCTAATTGGCCTTATTAAACAAAAGGGGTATTCTTTAGTACCAATTTCTTTATACTTTAATGGTAACTTTTTAAAAATTGAACTTCGGTATTGGTAAAGGAAAAAAACTTTATGATAAGCGTGAAGAAATTGCTAAAAAAGATGCACAAATGCGTATTAAGAAGCATATGTCTGAAAAATATGGTGGCTAGCATGTTCTAGCATATATAAAAATAAAAGAAGTAACAAAACTACATTTCTTAGTGCTGTTACTTCTTTTTTATAACATATAAAATTTAAATTTTTATCTCTATTATTTTAAGCTTTATTCGTAGAACCAAATACGTCTTTTATTTTGTGAGAAACTGTTTCTTTTATTTGTTCTCTTGCTGGTGTCATATATGCTCTTGGATCAAATTTTGAAGGTTCTTCAGCAAACACTTTTCTAATGGCTGCTGTCATAGCTAATCTTAAATCTGTATCTACATTAATCTTTGAAACTCCTTTTAAACTTGCTTCATGAAGTATTTCGTCTGGCACTCCTTTTGCTCCTGGTATATCACCACCATATTGGTTACACATTTCTACAAGTTCTGGTATTACAGTAGAAGCTCCATGTAGCACAATTGGTGTGTTTGGTAACTTTTCTTTTACTTGTGCTAAAATATCAAATCTTAATTTTGCTTCTCCTTTAAATTTATATGCACCATGGCTTGTTCCTATTGCTATTGCTAATGAGTCACATCCTGTTCTTTCTACAAATTCTCTTGCTTGTTCAGGGTCTGTATACATTGCATCTGCTGCATCTACATTAACATCATCTTCAATTCCTGCCAATTTTCCAAGTTCTGCTTCTACAACAACACCTTTTGAATGAGCATAGTCAACTACTTTTTTCGTTAAAGCTATATTTTCTTCAAAATCATATTTAGACCCATCAATCATAACTGATGTAAAACCATTATCAATACACATTTTACAAGTTTCAAAGTCTGGTCCATGATCTAAATGTAATGCTACTGGAATGTCATGTTCTTCTAATGCTGCTTCTACCATTTTTCTTAGGTATCCTATTCTTGCATACTTGATGGCACTAGATGAAGCTTGTAAAATAACTGGTGAATTTTGCTGGGCTGCTGCATCCACAATTCCTTGTATAATTTCCATATTGTTTACATTAAACGCTCCTATGGCAAAATGTTCTTTCATTGATTTTTCAAACATTTCTTTTGTTGTTACTAATGGCATAAAAAATTCCTCCTAATTTCTATTAATTGTCTTTATTATATAATTGTACACTAGCTAAGTCAATATCTTTTCTATTTTAATCCGCAAACTATAACGCTTTGGAAGAACCTAGGTGGGATAAACATTCTTAAGTAACGCAAACGGTCACAATTGAAATTGCTCAATTGTGACCGTTTATCTTGGATTTTTACTTAAACTTTGACGAGAATTGGCGAACTAGTCCATACCCATTAACTCTAAACATATACTCCCTACCTAGGATACCTACACATTTAGGGTTAACTTCTTCTACAATGTGCTCTGCAAATGCAGTCTTGGTATCAGTTTCTCCGTGATTTACCAAAACCAACTTTAAACCTTCAAACTGCTTCAAAAAAGCAATCATCTCATCAGCTTTAGCATGTGCAGAAAATTCTGTTGTATAAGCTACCTCTGCTTCTTTTTTTCGAATAATCGAACCAATTTCTACTGGCTTACCTACTGGAGTACTTTTCAGCTTACCTCCAAGTGTATCTGGAGCTGTATAACCAGAAAATTGCAACAAACAATTTTTTCTAGTGATATATTCTGGAATATACATTTGTGCTGGTCCATAGCTTCCCATTCCAGCAGTAGTTACAATAATCTTTTGCTCATTGCTAGTTAGAATAGATGCACGACTTGTCCTGTCTACGAAAATTAGATTTTCTGGCAAGAAGTCTCTCATTCCGCTTTTTATATTCAGCTCATCTGCGTTCTGGTAAAGCCTTGTATAATAATGTGCAAGGTTACCATCAAAAGCAATCGGAATTCCTGTGTCTAACTTTCCACTATTTTGCATTGTTTTTAAAACATATAGGATTTCTTGCGCCCTTCCTAGCGAAAACACCATATCTACTGCTGTACCACCATGTTTTAGGCATCTTATCATATTGTCTTCAAAACATTTGCCATTACTTGTAGAATCCGTTGTTCCATAGGTTGATTCTTGAATAACTGTTAGTGGCAAACTCCGTACCCATGAAGGTAGTTGCTCGGGAATATCCAAAAACATATTTTTGTTATTGTAATCCCCTGTAAACAAAAGGTTAATGCTATTTTGCCCTGGATAGCTAATTTGCACTAAAATACACGCTGCTCCAGGTAAATGTCCATTCTTAAAGAATGTTGCTTTAATCCTTTTGCTAACCTTAATAGTCTCTTTGTACTGACACGGCGTAAACAGACTTAAGGCCAACTCTGCATCTGTTTCCATATAGAGTGGTTTTACATGTTTGCGTTTGGCAGTATTCCGTATCACTTTTGCTGAGTCAAGAATAGCAGGATTCGATAGTACCTTTGTTCCTGCTGTGGAATAAATCTTTCCTCTAAATCCTTGCTTCACCAGAAGTGGCAAACGTCCCACATGGTCCACATGTACATGAGTGACAAGACAAAACTCAATTTCCTCGGCATTAAAGGGGAAATCTTTGTTATAGTCATGTCCTTCTTCTGCATCATTGTACTTAGCCTCTTGGAACATACCGCAGTCTACGATAAATCGAGTCGTAGTGTCATCTGGAAACTTTACAACCACTAGATGGCAAGAACCAGTTACCTCTGGATGAGTCGCCATTATATCGGCGTAGAACTGTTCCCGCGCTCCCATAAAAATCCCTCCAAGAATAAATTTTATTCCAGGTTATATACCTGTTGACGTAATTATTATACACTATTATTGCCTATATTGCAACATAAATCGACATTTTACTTGTCTAAGTTTTCATTTCGGTAACTACTACACATAGATTCGTCAGATTGTTTTGTATTACATCCAATAATTGGAGTTACAATAATTTGTTGTAACTGGCATTCCTGTCTTTGCTTGTCATTATGCTTACAACTTGTTACTGTGCAATTAATTTTTTGATTTTCATTCATCATTAAAATAGCCTCCTTTAATATAACATATCTTTAGTATGGCTATTTTTTGGAAAATTATCATTATAATTTCAAATCACTAAGTTTCATATTTGTATCACCTATATACACATCTCTATTTCCATCTAATTTATGTACTTTTATTATTGTGTAATTTTTATAGTGATATTCCATACTTCCACCATCATCATAAGATATAGCATTCGGAAAATCTTTATTTGCCTTTTGCTCTATTCCACTTAATGTTATCTTTCCACTTTTTAAAGCTTCTTCTAATGACATATTTTTATTATTTACATTTACACTTACTTCATCTAATCCATAATAATATAAATTAAAATCTCTACTATCAGCTGCTAAGTCTTTATTATTTAATATTTTCTTTTTTCTTACATTTTTTGATGCTTTTACTGTAATTTCAAAATCTTCATATCCATTTATTGATATGTTATTTGTATTGATTTTTGCTGGATAACTTTCCATTATTTCTCCCGTATAATAGATAACTACTTTTCTTCCTACTCCATATAAATAATCAATATGATCTGTTCCATAATTTATTTGTATTTTGTCTGCTGATTTTCTTTCTTCTTCATCTTCGTTTGGCTCTACTATCATATATTTCGTTGTTTCTTCTAATATTGTCCCCACAAAACTACTAAGTTTGATATCTTCTGTATTATCTAACCTTTCCCCATCAGCTGTAGATATCTTTTCTATTTTATTAGCTGTATTCATAACCTCTATTCCTAATATTTCAATTCCTATGCCATCAATATATTCTTTATTACTTCCCTCTGATGCTAACTTATGGTAATTTGTTATTTTATATAATAAAGCTTTATATTGTATACTTCCTCCATCTTTTAACTTCATTGGAATTGGAAATAGCAACATTACCAATAATACAATTATTCCTATCAACACAATATTTTTCTTTTTCATAAACTCACCTTTTTCCTTTCTATTATTTAGATGATTTTTTCCTCGCATTTAGTTGGTATTTTGCTAAAATTATTCAAAAAATAATTCATTATGCACAAAAACGAGTGATTATTAATTTGAACCACTCGCTTTTCCCTTAACTTTGTACCCATCTCTGTACTAGTAATTTCTAGTTTTCTTTCATCACCAATTTTTTCACAATTACTTATGATAGAAATAATTTACACTTTCTAAGTATTTTGTATTTTTCTTTATCCATGGACATCCCACTACAAATCTGTTTATTTGAAACTTATATATGTCATCTTTCGTCTTAATTGACATCTTTCCAATAATAAACACATGACTTATTTTAAAATCTATCACTTCTGACCATGGTATTTCAATATACCCTTCTCCATTTCTTAAATAAATCTTTATGCCTTGTTCGTCGAAATAGAAAAAGTAAAATTCTGACTCTTTAAACCTCACATAAGTTTTCCAAGGTGTTGGAACAACTGCATTAGGCATTGGTATATTAGTCCCATATATTATGTTTTCAGTTTTTTCAATGTTATATTTTTCTATAACATTATTTAATTGTTCTGTTATCATTTACATCTCTCCTTTTCCTTTATCGTCAATAATATATACATTTCCGACTGTTTCTGTTGTACACATGGGGGGTAAGCTCTCAAAAAGCGGGGATACTTTTTTACGATTCCTCTATACTTGCTTTTAAGTCAAACTCTATAGTCCTATCATTATAAATCCATATTCTATGCTAAAAACTTAAATAATTTCTCATAAAATATTTTATTTTTAAAAATATAATTACAATGTCCTGCTTTTTCTAATATAACTAATTCTGAATTATCTATATTATTAGAAATGTATTCAGCCTCGCTTTTAGGAACTATATCTCTTTCACCACCGTTAAATACTAAAGTTGGTAGTATTATAATTCCTAATTCCTCTTTTGTTATAGAATGTGCTTCATAATTTAATTTTTCAAATTTTTCGTTATTCTTTTTACCTGGATATACAGGAATTTTCTCCATAACTTTTGCATAATTAGGTTTCTTGACAATATTGTTTCTTGCAACACCACTACATATAACTAGTTTAGAAATACTATTTGGATAATGAATTGCTACATTTAATGCAACAGTTCCGCCACCGCTACAACCTATTAAATAAGGCTTATCTATATTCAATTTCTTTATAAATTCATATACATCTTTTGCTGATTCTTCATAAGTTAAAGTACAGTTTTTTTCACTTTTCCCACAACATCTTCTATCAAAAAGATATACTTTGTATCTATCTTTTAATCTATTTGCTATAAATTTCATAAGTCCTGTATTAACACTATTGGGGTTTAATAAGATTATAGGCTTTCCATTTCCCAAAACTTCATAATGAATTTTTATATTATTAACTTCTATATCCAATTTATAATCTCCTCTACAATATAAAAATTGATGACATTTATGTTTCCATTCAGATATCATATATATTTTATAGACCTTATAATATCCTAATTATACTAATTTTTCAATACTTACTTTTAAATCAATTTTTATAGTTTTATCACTATAAATTATCTATCATTTATTTTATTCTTATAACATCTGTCCTAATTAATTTACTAACATTAAAATAATTTTTACACAATTTCCAGTCCACAATTTGTACTTATATCAGAAAAAATAATATGATTATTCTTTTTTAATGTTACTGTAATGGATGCAGTAATACTTTCAAAAATCTCTTTCTCCATCTCCCCTTTAACTGGAGCAGCCAGCTTAAGTCCTGTACCATACTTTGATTTTATATTTAACTCATAAGCTCCCTTTTTTAAAGTTATGTCTAATGAATTATCATCAATATCATATTTTATTATTCTTGCATTACGATACGTAGTAAACTTAAATTCTTTATTATCTACTATTAAATCACAAATAATTCCTTTAAAATTTAAAAGTTTAAAAGGAATATCTGCTATTGCTAACATAAAACTAGCATTTGATTTTTGAAAATTATTTCCTTGACACCAAATATAAGATTTTGGAAAAGAACAGCCCCAATCTTTTTCTATATATCCATAACTATCATTAAATCGCATTTCACTATTATTAATTTCCATTACGCCTTGTATTTTATGTTTCATGCTAATAATTGCATGATTACATTCCATAAATGGAACATAAGAAAAAGGCCCCATTATATTAGGACTTAAAAGACTCGTATTTATGTTCTTACTATCTGAATATTTAATATTTCCCTCTATTTTAAGATTTTGAGTATCATCTTTAATTTCTATATGAATACCATCTTTTGAAAAAACATTGTTTGCAATTCTAATACAAAAAGGCTCAAAATCAAATTTAAAATCATCTATATTATAATTGATATAATATGATTTACTATTTGTAATTACTTGTATAAATGCTTTTTTATATCTGCTATTAATATTGATTCCTGGAATAAATGAAATACCTTCTGTTCCATTTGTATTTTTAAAATACCAACCTTCAAAATAATTTTTATTTGTATCTAAATATTTTTCTCCCTGAAACAAATCAGGATTCTTTATTAAAAATAACTTTTTCATATTATATATTCTTTTCAAAATATATAATAATATGCTAATTTTCTTTATTATTTTTATCAACCTAAAAGTTTATATTTATCTATAAAAATAAGCTGACTTTTTAAAGTCAACTTACTTCCTATCCAATCTCTATTTCTATCATTCTTTATTTTCCTCTATCCTCTTACAGTCACAACTATCGTTCTTATCTATCACATTACAATTCTGTGGATTCTTAAAACTTAAATACCAACTCATTCCATTTCTATTTTGTGTAATACTTTCATTTCTTTGTAGTAATTCTTCAAAAGTTTGTGGTGGAGCTACTACCATTGGTTCACATGGTACCCAATTAGCTGGCGTACTTCCTTTATTTTCGTCTGCTATTTGCAAGGCTTGTAATGCTCTTAGTATTTCTGGAATACATCTTCCTACATTCATTGGATATACTAAAATTAATCTTACAATTCCTTTATCATCAATAATATATACATTTCTGACTGTTTCTGTTGTGCTTACCTCATTTGAAATCATACCATATTTTCTTGAAATTTCTCCATTTCTGTCTGCTATAATTGGAAATGGAATACGAATTCCTGTCTTACAATAAATGTCATAAGCCCATGCTAAATGAGAACTATTTGAATCAACACTTAGCCCCAAAAGACATGCATTTAATCTTTCAAAATACGGATTTGCTTTTGAAAATGCTATCATTTCTGTTGTACACACTGGTGTAAAATCTCCGTGGATGTGAGAAAAAGATTAGCCATTTCCCTTTATAATCATTTAGTGACACTTTTCCCATTGTTGTTTGTGCCTCAAATTCTGGTGCTCTTTGCCCTATTCTAACGGTTCCGTTCATCATTATTTCATAATCCATAAAATAAGCTCCTTTCATTTTGTATATTGTATGAAATATTCTTAACAATTGTTCCTTTGCCTTCATTACTAACAATTGCTAAGTCTACGAAGAACTTGATAACTCCCATTTTCTGTGATATAATTTTACTATAATTTTATTTTTAGGAGGTTTTCTAATGTCTAAACGGTATAAGTTCTTTCTTATTCTAAGTATTGTTTCAGCAAGTATTTTTTCTATTATCTGTTTTGGAAGAGCTATCTATGTAATTGCTAATGGTCTTGCCCAATTCGAAGTTACAAATGATGCATTTTCATACAATCCTATTATGCTGTTTCTTTTAGCTTTGACTGCTGCTATATGGCTTGGGGCTACTATTGATTATTACAAAACCGAAAAGGAATTTTACGAAAAACTGGCCCTTTTTAAAGAAAAGTTGGCCCTTCTCCAGTCAGATGATAATGATATAAACGATAAACATAATGCTGATAGTAAGAATGACACTCAAACGAGTAGCGAACATTATCATAACCTCTAACTGTACCCACTAGTTCATGGGTATCCCCTTTATCTAAAAGATAAAGGGGTTTTTATTAATATAAAAAATTCTAACTTTTTGAAATGACTTATGCCAATAAATAACAAAATAGAGGATACTACCTAATTAGGTAATACCCTCTATACGTCCTTTGCTTGAGTTTTAAAACAAATAAGTTTTATTTGCAATACATTACAATAAATGGTGTTGCATATTTTATCTTTTCTGTCTCGTCACATTCTCCTCCCTCGTAATCTGTGGGCGCCGAAAACTCTTCTGCATCTTGCGAGCCACCAATTAACCTGACAACTCCCTTTTCCCATTCAATAATTCTAAAATTCCTTGAGGTATCTGGGGCTATACAAAGAGTTTCCCAGCTCTCGCCATTACTAATTCTTTGTGCCCATTCAAGCGCCTGTTCTACCCAATTTCCTAAATGGCCACCTTTCAGTTTTGCCATTGTTTTCAAGTGCTTGGACTTGCAGAACTCCCATTTTCTTACAGGAAATGTTGTTTTAAATATCCTTTTGTATCTTTTCGGATTTGCATCCATCTCCTTAAGAGCTTCTACAATTAACTTTCGTGTCCGTTCCTCAAACACATTTTCCCTTGGATTGACAAATAGCCTTCTTTTAATTGTTTTTGGCTCTACACGAAACCATTTGCCCTCCTTAGGTGTTTTTGCCACCTGTTTTTCAGAATTTTTTTCCTTAAAAGAGAACCCCATTTTTTTCAAATCTCCAAAACTCAGCAAAGAACATACCATGTCTATCATCCTCCTGTAAAATAGCTATACAAAAGCATTTCGCTCAGTTTCTATTCTATTATAACATATTTCGACTTATTTTTCAATTATTTCCAACATATCTCAGATAGCTTTGGAAGTGTATACACTTATTTTTCAATTCTACCAAACAATGGCTCAATATCTTCTAATACAATATTCTCTGTTATTTCTATCATTTCCCATGTATTTTTTTCTATCTTCAAATATTGACGTATTTTACTACAAACTTCTGGCATAAATGGTTCAAATATATTAGACAAATTTGCAATAATAACGGTACAATTATAAATTGTATTGTTGAATTCTTCTATATTTTCTTTTCTTTGAACCCATGGTTGTTTCTCATCATAATATTTGTTAGCAAATTCTACTAACTCCATTGCAATGTCTGATGCTTCTTTAAATTCTAAATGTTCTATTGCTTCTCCTACTCTTTGATAAGTCTGTTCTATTTTTTGTGTAACATTTTCATCTTGTTTCCCTACACAAATTTCTTCAATTCCTTTAAACTTAAGGGTTCTATTTACTAAGTTTCCAAATTTATTTAACAATTCACCATTGTTGGTTGCTATAAAACTCTCTATTGTAAAATTAGAATCTTTTTTCTCTGGTCCATTGTTAATTAAATGAAAACGTAAGCTATCTGCATGATAATTTTCTACTAATTCTATTGCTGGAATACCATTTCCTTTACTTTTTGAAATTTTTTCATCATTAACGTTTAAATACTCAGATGAAACGATGTTATCTACTAGATGATAATTATCTTTCATTGCAAGTAATAGTGCATTAAAAATAATACTATGGAATACAATATTGTCTTTTCCATGAACCATGTAAATTTCGTTGTTATTTTCCTCTTTCCAGAATTTTTCCCAGTCTTTTCCTTTATCTTCACACCACTTTTGTGTTGCTGTAATATAACCCAATACTGCTTCTATCCATACATACATTTTTTTATTTTCATATCCCTTTACTGGAATATCTACTCCCCAGTCTAGATCTCTTGTTACAGCTCTATCTACCAATCCTTGTTTTAAATATTTATTGGTTTCGTTTTTAGCATTTAATCTCCATAATTGATTCGACTTAGCTGTATGTTCTTCTATTTCTTTTTGAAATTTTGATAATGCCAAATATAAATTTTTATTGTCTTTTAATATTGTTTTAGAGCCACATTCTAGACAAATGCCACCTTCCATATCTTGTATTGTTGGAACATATTGGCAGCCATCACATTGTTCTGCTTTGGTTTGTGTGCCGCATTTTGGACAAGTTATTTGAATTTCTCTGTCAGATAAAAACTTACTACATTTTTCACAATAAGCTTGTGGTTCAATTTTTTCATAAATATAACCATTTTCATACATTTTTTCAAACATCTTCATAACTTCTTTTTTATGAAAATCTGTATCTGTATTTGTATATAAATCATATGAAAAATGGAATTTTTCTAAAGCTTGCTTATCCCTTTGGTCATAATATTCTGCTATCTCTTTTGGAGATTTCTTTTCTTTTTTAGCTCTTTCTGTAATTGGCGTTCCATGACAATCTGTACCTGATACAAATACAACTTCATGACCATTTGCTCTGAAGTATCTTGCAAGTACATCTCCTGATATCAATCCTGCAATGTGCCCTAAATGTATATCACTATTTCCATATGGCCATGCACCACCAATTATAATATTTTTCTTTTCCATAAAGCCTGTCCCCCTATATATTAGTTGCCACAAATCATCAGATTTGTGGCAATCATCTTTTATTTTATCTTATTAAACTTTACCCCAAAACCAGTCTAAACTATTGCTAACTACTTTTTTCTTTTTTAGTTTAGCTTCTATGTCATCAATCCATAAATATGAAATAAATGATAAGAACACAAATACTAAATCAAAAGTAATAGAACGCATTGTTACAACTAATCCCATATCAGTAAGGTCTCCTAAACAGAACTCAACTGTATGCAGTATTAGTGAAGCAATGAATATAAATAATAATATTCCTGTTATAACACTTTTCTTACTTTCATAAGCAAACCATAGCATTAATACAAAAAGTATTGTTGCTATTAAAAGTGAAAGTGGTTGTGCTAAATTTATCATTGGCATTTTCTCTCCTCCTATATATTAATTTAATTTTTTTTCAATTAATTTCGCAAGGCTTTCTGCTTTTGTCTTTATGTATTCTTTATCTTGACCTTCTATCATTACTCTAACTAATGGCTCTGTTCCTGATGGTCTAATTAAAACTCTTCCATTTCCTGAAAATTCTTTTTCAAGTTTTTCTATTTCAAGTTTAATTTCTTCATCTTTTTCATAATCATATTTTTTATCACTATTCACTTTTGCATTAATTAGAACTTGTGGATATATTTGTATTATATCACATAATTTTGAAGATGAAACATTTTTTTCTAATAAAATTTTAACTAGCATTAAAGAAGTTAATATTCCGTCACCAGTTGGGTTATAGTCAAGCATAATAATATGTCCTGATTGCTCACCACCCAAATTATATCCTTTTTCTAGCATTTTTTCAAGTACATATCTGTCTCCTACTTTCGTTTGTTCAAAATGAATCTTATTTTTTTCTGCATACTTTCCTAATCCTAAGTTACTCATAACGGTAGCAACTAAAGTATCATTTTTTAATGTTCCTTTTTCTTTCATGTAATTTGAAATAATTGCTAAAAGTTTGTCTCCATCAATTTCATTTCCTTTATTATCAACAGCTAAACATCTATCACCATCGCCATCATAAGCAATTCCTAAATTACAGTTATTTTCTACAACGTATTTTTTTAATACATCTAAATGTGTTGACCCGCAATTTTCATTAATATTTACTCCATTTGGCGTATTATTTAAAATGTAATGTTTAATTCCGAAGTGCTGTAAATACTTTTTCTGCAACAACTGACGTAGCACCATTTGCAGTGTCTATTGCTACTACAAAATCTGACTTGTCTAGTTCTTCGAAATCTTCTTCAAAATGTTTTCTAAAGAAATATACGTACTCGTCTAATAAATCTGTTCTAATTTCAGAAACACCTATTTTTTCGTTAACTGCTGTAAAGTCATCTAATTTTCCTGAGTCCATAATTTCTTCTATTTCTTCTTCTAATTCGTCTGGTATTTTCATTCCTTTATTGCTAAAATATTTTACTCCGTTAAATTCGTAAGTATTATGTGACGCAGAAATAACAACACTTGCATCTGCTTTTAACTTTTTCGTTAAATATGCTACTCCTGGTGTTGGCATAACGCCTAAAACTTTTACATTAGCACCATAGCTTAAAAAGCCTGCTAGCATAGCACTTTCAATTAGGGTTCCTGATATACGAGTATCCCTTCCAATTAATATTGTTGGTGTATGATCACTATGTTTTGATAATACATAAGCTCCTGCTTTTGCAACCTTGTATACTAGCTCTGGTGATAATTCTGTATTCGCAATTCTTCTAATTCCATCTGTTCCAAAATATCTCCTCATAATTTCCTCCTTTTTACTTGCTATTTCATTATATTCCTTTTTCTTGGTAAAGTTCTAATTCTTTTCCTGTATAGGCTTTGGCGTAAAAATTCTTACATAATATGGTTGTATGTCTTTTAGTATATCACATATCCATACAATTTTTCCATCTTTTTGTGTAACTTTTATGTTTGGAAGTGTTTTTAATATTTTTTCATCTGAAAAATATTTATCTACAAATTCTTTTACCTTTGGTTGTTCATATAAGCTAGTATATTCTTCGATGTAGTCTTCTACTCCTTGAATATCTAAATTATAATTTTTTACTAATCTTACATAAAACATTTTTAAAGCAAACCCTGTTACTAAAAAGTCTATAAAGATTAATATTGTTAAAATAATAGTAACTCTTTTTAAAATATGTGGTTTTACTTTGTTTAATAAATTCTGTACTTTTGGGTGAACATGTGTCATTAAGTAAATAGCAAGTGCTCCCCAAAATAGAGAAAACCATATGCAAATTCTGCCATTTACATTAAATGGCATATCTGAGTAGTCCCACCATTTTATATGGAAAAACCACTCCCCAATAAAGCTAATAATATATTCTATTAAAGAACCTATTACAAACCCTCCTGCAAATAGGGTATAATTATTTTTTTGGAACTTTTGCAAGCCTATTATCATGGTAACAGCACCCACACCATATATTCCGCAAAGTGGACCATATAGCCAACTTTGTCTGCTTTCTAGTACCCCTTTTGTTATTAGTCCAAATAATGTTTCTATTATATATCCAATAAAACTATATATAATAAAATATGCTAATATTCTAATAATTGAAAAACTACCACTGTTAAATTTCTTTTTTTCTTCATTTATTATTTCATCTTTTATTTCATTTTCCATAGATTCTCCATTTATAATTACATTCTTTCTGGCATTTTCATTCCTAGTAATTTGCTTCCCGCTTCTAAAACAGTTTTTACACTATAAGTTAAATATAAACGTGCATCTTGCACTTTTTTATCTTCTACTATAATCTTGTTATCATTGTAAAAACTACTAAATAATTGTGCTAAATCAATTAAATATCTTGCTATTAAATATGGTTCATACTTCTCTGCTGCTTGCTTTACAACATCTCCAAATGAATATAGTTGTTTTATAATGTCTAGTGCTACTTTATTATTCAATTCTTCAAAATCAACTTCTGGCAAACTTGGAACATATCCTGCTTTTTGCAGAATACTGTTGGTACGTACATAAATATATTGTAAATATGGGCCTGTTTCACCATTAAAATTAAGCATTTCATCCCAATCAAATATTTCGTCTTTTACCCTACTATTATATAGGTCATTAAAAACAACTGCTCCAATTCCTATTATTTCTGCAATTTTTTCTTTGTTCTCTAAATCTGGATTTTTAGCATCCATAATTTCCTTTACTCTTGCAACTGACTCTTGCAAAAGTTCTTCTAATTTAATAACGTTTCCTTCACGTGTAGACATTTTACCTGTTTTTAATAAGACCATTCCAAAAGGAATATGTACTAAGTTACTGGTATATCTTTCATCTAAGTCTAATAGCTTTGCCACTTCAAATACTTGTTTGAAATGTAAAATTTGCTCATATGATGTTAAATAAATTGCTTTATCGAAATCATAATTTCTTGCTCTATATAATATTGCTGCTAAATCACGTGTAGCATATGTTGTAGAACCATTTGTCTTTTCAATCATACAAGGTGGCATTTGTTTATCTTCTAAGTCAATTACTCTTGCTCCTTCTGATGGTACTAGTTTTCCTGTTTTCTCTAACATTTCAACTACTTCTGTCATTTTATCTGAGTAAAAAGCTTCTCCATTCAAGGAATCAAAATGTACATCTAATAAGTCATAAATTCTTTGGAACTCTTTTAAACTCAATTCTCTAAATTTGTTCCATACAGACATACAATATTCATCTTTATCTTCTAATTTTTTAAAATTATCACGGCATGCTTCTAATACACTTTCGTCTTCTTTGCAAAGATTGTTAATTCTAATGTAAATTTTGGTTAACTCATCAATTGGATTTTCTTCAATTTGGTATTCATTTCCCCATCTTTTATATCCTTCAATTAGCTTTCCAAATTGTGTGCCATAATCTCCTAAGTGATTAATACCTACACAAAGATATCCTAAAAACTGATGAATTTTATATAATGAATTTCCAATTACTGTAGAACGTAGATGTCCTATATGAAATGGTTTTGCAATGTTAGGTGAAGAATAATCAATAACTATATTTTTTCCAGCTCCTATATTACTACTTCCATAGCATTCTTTTTTATTATCAATTTCTTCTAGTACTGTTTTTACAAGTAAAACAGGGTTTACAAAAAAGTTTAAATATCCATTTACGACTTCTACTTTTTCTATTATTTTTTCATCTATTTCTACTTTTTCTTTTAGCTCAGTTGCTATCATTTGTGGCGCTTTTCTTAATTCTTTTGCAAGCTTAAAGCAAGGGAACGAATAGTCCCCCATTGCTTTATTTGTTGGCACTTCAATGTAACCTTCTATTGTTTTGGCATCCATATCAATTTGTTTTGCTATTTTCTCTGCTATGATATTTTTAAAATTTGTCATTATCTTCTCTCCAATCACTTTGCTTTTAGTCCCCTAAATTAATTCCTATATTTCTTGCAGTTTTTACTAAGTCATCTTCCATTGTTACTTTTCTTAAATTGCTTTCTGGTGTATTTCCAGAAACAGCACCTACTTTTGTATTGTTTCCTACTACATCTTCTAAAGAAACACTATTTAATTTTCCATCTTTCATTACAGTAAGCACATTAAAATTTCCTTCTAAAGCAAGTTCCATTGCTTTGGCTCCATATTTTGTTGAAAGGACTCTATCAAAAGATGTTGGGCTTCCACCCCTTTGCATATATCCTAAAACAGTACATCTTGCCTCTAAACCTGTTAACTCTTCTAATTGTTTTGCTACTTGTTCTCCTACACCACCTAATTTTGTATTATCAACCCCAGAGCCATTGTTTCTAGTTCCTTTTACAATAATATCTCCATCTTTTGGCTTTGCCCCCTCTGCTACTACCACAATGCTAAACTCTTTTCCTCTGTTTTTACGATTAATAATTTTGCTAGCTGCTTTTTCTATGTCATATGGTATCTCTGGAATAAGTGCTACATCTGCACCTCCTGCAATTGCTGACTCTAGGGCAATCCATCCAGCATATCTTCCCATTACTTCTAATACCATAATTCTGTGATGTGTTTCTCCTGTTGTGTGAAGTCTATCAATTGCGTCTGCCGCAACAGATACAGCTGTATTATATCCAAATGTAATATCTGTACAAGCTACATCATTATCTATTGTTTTTGGTACACCAATTACATGAATTCCTTTTAAAGATAAATCTCTTGCTGATTTTTGTGTTCCGTCTCCTCCTAATGTAAATAAGCAGTCAATTTCATCCTTTTTAATATTTTCTACACAGATATCTGATAAATCTTTATAAACTCTTTGTCCATTTTCTTCTACTGGATAATTAAAAACATTTGCATTTGTAGAAGAACCTATAATAGAACCACCTTTTGGTAAAATACCAACAGCATTTTCGTTTGAACTTGTACCAAGTTTTACAAAATTATTTTGAAGTAATCCTCTATATCCATCAATAAATCCTAAACATTCTATATTATTATTTTCTGCTGTTTTTATAATAGCACGAATAACAGCATTAAATCCTGAAACATCTCCACCATTTGCCAAAATTGCAACTCTCTTTATCATATGAACCTCCATTTTTTGTTTCAATATTTTTTACTGTTAATATTATACCAATAAATCGAAAAATTACAACAAAAAGTTGTCATTTTTTATTATCTTTTTGCATATTTTATATTAAAACTCCATTTTTTTCTTTACTTCTCTTATCCATAATGTTATACTTAAACTATAATAATTTTACGAAAGAAGTGATAATGTGTTAGAAGTACAAGAGAATGAAAATATTGAGCGAAACATCAAAAACACTGATGAGATAATTGATAGTACTCAAAACTCTATTCCAGAGCCAAACTGCTTAGCTTTAACTGTTCGTAAAGATTATAACCTTATGATTGTTAAGAATATCTTTACTGCTACTGGTCGTTTGTCTTGGAAGATTGTTCTATCAACTGTTGTATTAAATTTTTTAAGAATGATATTTTAAAAGCCTACTTCATCTAAAAAGATAAGTAAGCTTTTTTTGTTAATACTACGCCATAAAATATGACACTATTTTGTTAATAAACCTCATAATTCTACCACCACTAATAATAGATAATGTGTTTTTTCCCCTATGTTTATTAATTTCATACAATCGTTTATTCATTTTTGATTTAATTTCATTTAAAGTTACATCATAAAATCCATCTACTGAAAATCTTTCTTCCATTACAATTCCCATCATATTTTTATAATCAATTGCCTTATCCGTATAGTAATCTACTTCTTGTATGGTCGTTAGCTTTGGACATATTCTTTCGAAAAATGTATAAAATATCATATTTTGTGTTTCTATATAAAGATTGGCAAGTCCTGCTTGTAAGATTTGATTCTTTTCTTTATCTTGTTCTAAGTTGATACTATTATTTATTTCAATCATTTCATCAAATCTATGAATTACTTTTTTTGTATTTGACTCAAATGTATTTAATAAATATTCTTCAAATTCATCATTTCCACTTAAAGTGCCTTTTACCAGAATATCTTCTCCTATTAAATACACAATTTGTTCTATCAAATTTGTTAAAAATGGATAATAATTAGGACTTATTGTTTTAATGCGTACCCCATATTTTTCCATTGTTGCACTTGTATTTTTCATGCATTTTGATGACATATATTGAACTGCCGCTTCATTTAATCCTAATCCATATATCGTAAATTCTTCAAAGTTGCATAACCCTATTTTTTCTAGCTTGCCTTTTATATTTCTATAATCTTGCAAATAGTGAATACATTCATGAATGATTTGCTCATTTAATTCGTTTAAATCTAACTCTTCACTAAAATAGATACTGTTATCTTCATAAATATAATTCACTTTTGAAATTCGCTTTGTTATTTTTGCCCAATACATATTGCAGTTAAGTAGTCTTATTAAAATGTTATTATATTCATCATAAATATTAGGAAATGACTTTGTAAGCGCTTCTGTTACAAGATAAGATAGATTTCTTACTGTTTCATTGTCAATTTTTTGTGTAGGTTCAATTCCTATACTAGCTAATTTCTTTTGTAAGTTCATTTATTTTCTCCGTTTTTTCTTTATTATATTATAACTATCTTTTTTATTCAAGTTAATTTCATAAAGTTTCCTTATTCATTTGATTGTCATATTTTTTTGTGATATACTAATATTTATTGGAGGGGATTCTGAAAATGAAGAGTGACAAACATACTTCTAGAACCAAACATTTTAATAATTCAAATGATTATGCACATACTACTCAGCCTACTAAAAAGAAAAAAACACTTCTTATATTAGTAGTTATTAGCATCATAGCAATCGTTATTTTTTTAGGATATTTATATTTCAGTAATTACCCTATTTCCCTTTTTTCAAATAATAATGCTAATATGGCAAATCATGAAATTGAAACATATGAAAAATATATAGAAAAACTTGGTGAAGCTTCTGCAAAAGTAAAAACTTCACAATCTGTTACCGTAAAAGGCGCTGAACATTTAGAAATTACTGGTCTACATATAAACAGTGATAACCCAAAACTTTCTACTGTATCTGCCAAATTAAAAAACCTTTTGGACAGTCCCTGTTATAATGTAGATATCCGTATTACCTTATTTGATAAGAATAACAAACAAATTACATTTTTAGATTATAAAATAAATATGATTGAACCACATGGCGAGACTAGCACATATGCTGCTTTAAAGTGTGATTTATCTAATTGTAAAAATTATACAATTGCACTAAAAAAACCAAACTAAAGGAGTTTTCTATATAAATAGGAAACTCCTTTATTTTCAATTGTACATTATTTATTATTTAATTTTTTCCTTCTTATTCTAATAAAGATAATCATTCCTATTAGTACAATAATTGCACTTCCTGCATATATTATTAGCTTTCCATCTGTTTTTTCTTCTTCTAAACCAAAAGGAGGTAAAATTTGCACATCTAAAGCACTATCTGCTAATGTATAATTAGCAGTAGAACCAAATCCCACATCGAATGAAGTAGAACATCTAGCTGTATTTTTATATGTGGCATTTCCCAGACTTTCTGGTGTAATTAATACACTTAACATTAATTTGGTTTCATCTGATACTTGTCTTGTAACTAGTCCTTCTGATGTCACTTCCCAACCGTAATCCCCATTTGTTTTTGAAGGATCTGTTAATAATCTATCTTCTCTTGCAAAAAGCAATTTATCATCTTTTAAGTCCAAAATTTTCCCACTATAAATTTGCCCACTACCATATGCTGAATACCTTGAACAAGACATAATATATTCAATTTTTAATGTTGCACCATGTAATATTTCTTCGTCTGCAGTTAAAATAATTCTATCTGGAGTAAGAACTGTATTTTTATCTCCTCCGCTTGGCATTATTGTAGACTCTTTTATAACAAATTCACTAATATATTCATAGGCACTATTCTTTAATTGATATGCAACATTAGCAAGTAAAACATCATTTGCTACTGTCATTTCATAAACTCGATTAAACAATTTTTGCAAATTACTATTTGCATTTGCATTTTTTCCAATTAGCACACCATACATAGATACCATATTTTCACTAAGGTCTTTTAAAATAACATTTGAGCTAACACACATATTTTCGTTTTCAATTCCATCTGTAATAAGTACCATGTATTGCAATAACTGACTATTACTTCCGACCATATGGATTGTCTGACATATTCTCTTGTACTTCTGTTAAAGCTTCTTGCAGCGTTCGTTCATTGTTTGCTTGTATATTATTCACTTCATTTAATATATCTGCTTGTGAATTTTTTAAAATATCTCCTCTTGACGCCACTGGATTTACTCTAGCATTGATTTGTGTTTGTGAAAGATCTTGAAATGGTACTACTCCCATCTTTATTTTACTTGCATTATCTCCATACAATGTATATATTTGATTAATAAATTGAGAAATAGCTGCTTTATTTTCTGCTACTCCATTTTCTGTTTCCACCACAAAAATCAAATTCAAATTTTTATAACTAGTTTCTTTTAAAGTCTCATCTGGCTGTGAAGGAATATTTTTATTTACTTTTATATCATACAATACTCTTCCATCTGCCAATATTAATTGAACAGCACTCACTTCTTTAGAAAAACGAATGGTATTACATATTCCATAAGATTGATTGCTCATTAAAATAAGAACACAAACTATAACAAATATGACACTGATTAATTTTATTTTTCTTTTCACATTTCCTCCTACCTAGCAATCAAAACACATCTAAAACTATAACTGCCACTTGAATGACCACTATGATTTGTAAAATCAAATAAGCCAGAATAATTTACCCTATTGTACTCCCCGCCTCTTAAGAAAAAGCCTGCACTTTCTTTTATATAAATTGATGTTTCTCCAAACCATGAAGTATATCCACTTCCTTTTTTTGAAGTTTCTGCAATAGCATCACCGTAAATCCTTTTATTTGCCTCATAATTTTCTGCTATTGTACTTGGAGTGTTTGTTCCCTTATTATATATTGTATAATATTTATTACTTTTTCTATTGTTTAGCATTGATTTTGCATACATCATGCCTCTATTTTCATCAATTCCATTAATATATCCTGCTGTATATTCTGTAGAACCACCATTCATATCATATATGCCATACATATTTCCTGTTGTACTTGCTAATTTTCCTTTTTCTGTATACCATACATATGACTTGTTGTCATATGTATCTTTCAGTTTTGTATCAATTTTTTTCACATTATTTGCTGTTTCGTTTACTGTTTCTCCTGCATAACCTGTAACTGTTCCTGCCGCATATACAGCTTCTTCTACATCTAAATTATTAATTGTTACCTTTGTTCCATTTCTACCATATTGACTATGTGTTAAATATGCAACAGCTCCCCACTCGCTATTCTTTATTAAATGTGAATCTACCGCATTATTAAATCCATATGGATTTTTTTCACTATTTAAGCTTAATGATAAGTCGTACATTTCTCCTACTTCAATATTGTTATAAGAATATGTTTTTCCCATAAAAACGGGATAGGTTATAAATGTTTTACCACTTTCTATTTTGCCTAGCAAATTTTGTGCATCCCTTTGATACTGTAAGTTCGTTTTGGTTATATTTATATTTTCTGATGCAGTATTTTTTTGTCCAGCATAGCCAGCCTCAAACTTTGAAACCCAAATACCTGTTATTTCTTTATCCCATTCACCATTACAATAACCATTTTCTTTTCCATCTTTAAAAGCAGGATGTACTGTATAACCAAGACTTGTTACATCTTTTCCGTCTTTATTATTGTTTGTATTTCCTTCTAAAAATATAACATCAATTTTTCCTGTTTTTTCTTGGTTATCCCAATTTATTTTATAGGCATATCTTGGAATCCATACCCACATACTTCCATCTAAGGTCATCGCATTTGCCCATTTACTTGTTCCGCCCTTTTGAAGTTGTTTGTTCTTGTGCTATGTAATCATACCAAACGCCTTGTTTTCTTTCTTCTTCTTTTAAAATAGTTGGTTTTTCTGTTCCCTCTTCAAAGGTAATTGCTTGCATTCCTTCTAATAATACAGGTTTATTTACTGTTTCATTATCTTTCCATATTCTTTTACTTCCCTGCTTATCATTTATATCAATCTTTTCTTTCTTATTTAATTCTCCTCCAATCACTAACCATGCAACTACTGCTATTATGATTAGTAAAACACTAATCAATATTCCAATTTTTTTCTTCATCTGTAAACCCCTTCTCTTCATTTTCTTCATTCTAACATATCTTAATATAATTAGCAACGTATTTTATCGAATTATCTGTAAAATAAAAAAGCGGAATAATTTCCGCTTTTTATTTTGAATCTATTTTGTACGTGGTACATAATATTTGATTGTTACTGTAGATGGCATTATCACATTATCATTATTTTCAAGGAATTTTTTCGCATCCCATGTAATTGTTGTTCCATCAATAATGGTTAATCCATATTTTGCCAAATCTGCTACTTCTGTACATTTAAACAATGTTTCCATAATAGCCTTTCCTTCTTCATCAACTTTTCCTGTATCATAGGTTGCTTCTATTGGGCAACTTTCTGAAACTTTGATTGTATTTGATGCTTTATCAAATGTAACTTTACCATTTTCAGTTGTTGCAGATTGTTCGCTTCCTGCTGCTTCATTAATTTGTTTGAATGCATCTAATAATGTAGCTGAATTTGTTGCTGTATAACATGTGTTATTTGT
>CATKGX010000094.1 GCA_949747775.1 uncultured Clostridia bacterium
CACTTAGAAATGGTTGGGACAATTGTTCATCAACTAACTGATGGTGTTAGTGTAGAGGAAATTGAAAAGGCTGGTCTTGGTGCTTATTATACAGATCATAGGGTGGGTTGGGATACTATTTAAAAAGAATTTAAAAAATTTGATTTAAAATTTATAATATTTTTTGAAATAATTATGTAATTTTAATATACGATTAAAATTTTGTTTACTGTTTATAATATTAAATACATAAATTGTACTGCTGTGTTCTGATATGTAGTACATAATTCTATATCCAGAATGCTTCGTTTTTCTACATATAATTTCTCGAAAACGCTTGTCCAATATTTCTGGAATATACCTTCCAATGTATGGAGAATCTTCTAACATATCAATATGATTTAAAATATTTTCATTTGTTTCTATAGCATTTTTTAGAGAATATTGATAATTATAATAGTATATATCAATAAGTCCCTGTCTAGCCAGATCTTCTACTTGTACTCTCATATAATGCCTCCATTTCTTTGTGAAGTTCTTCTAAACTAATACTATTTCCCTGATTTATATCGTTAATACCTTTAGCAATTCCAATTAGAACATATAAATCGTATAATGAGCTGTAAAAAGTTCCATCATCTGTTGGAGCTTTTTTTAGAAGTTCACTTAACTTTTCAATTTTCATTTTTTCTTGATTTTCATTCATAAAACTACGTTCCTTTCTAATTAATTTTAGTTTCAATTAAAGATTCTATACATTCTTTGTCATTTTCAGATAAATCATTAGTGCCATAAGTGTCAATATATTTTTGCGTTACTTCTTGCAGAATTTCTTTTGTACTTCTTTTTAAAATCTCTTCGTCAATGTCATAAGGTAAAGACTCAATAATCTTAACAAATTTTTCTCTTATAGGTGACATATTTTGAACTCCTTTCTTTTAAAATTTTCTAATAATAGTATAGCATAAATTAATTTTAAATACTATCATTTTTAAAAATTCCAATGAATAATAACATCTTGTGACTTAGTCTGTTTGTCCTTTTCTCCAATTTCAATATAATCTATAAAACTATTTACAATATCATAATTAAGCTCTTTAAAATCTTTAAATTGGTTAATAATTTTTTCTTTTTGCTGGTCTATTAATTTACTATTTTTTTCTTTGTCTTCATACTTTGATATTTCTCTATCTATTTGAATGATTTCTTTTTGCTTTTCTGTTTTGTCTGTTAGGAATGAAGTATTTAAGTCGTCAAATACTTCTTCTGGAACTTTTCCACTTGCTTTGTTTAGGTATAGTTCTTTTATTGCTTTGTTAATATTCTCCATTTCTTTTGCTAATGCTATTTTTCGCTTTTCAAATAAATCTTTCTTATTTGAGTTATCGTTTCTAGCAAATATATTTTTTGGTACTTCTTCAAAATTGTAATAATTTGTAATTTTTTCTTGAATTTTTTCTGCTACTAATTTTTTTAAATTATCATATCCTATTGAATGGCTAGAACAGTTTCTATAAATTGCTCTTGCTCCTTTACAAGAAAAAAATACATATCCTTTGCTGTTATTACATTTATATAGTTTTTGTCCGCAGTCTAAGCAAATTAATTTATTAGCGAATATATGCTTTTCCCCATTTTGACATCTACGTGTTCTACTTTTTAGTATTTCTTGGATTTTATAGAATTGCTCCTTTGTAATAATTGGCTCATGTGTGTTTTCTACAATAATTCTATTACTTTGTGGAACATTTACTGTTTTCTTTGATTTATAACTTACCTTTCTATTATACCCTTGAACCATATTTCCTATGTACACTTCATTTTTTAATATTTTTCCAATGGTTGTTTCTGTCCAGTAGTCAATATTATGTCCACGTGTTTTAAAGTTAAGTCCTTTTGACATTTTATATTTTGTAGGTGGCAATATTCCTTGTTCATTTAACATCATAGCAATTTTAGTTGTCCCTTTTCCCTGCTCACATAAATTATATATCAGCCTTACTACTTCTGCTGCTTCTTTATCTATTATAAGTTTGTTTTTGTTTTCTTTACTTCTGTCATATCCATAGCATACAAATGAACCAATATGTAGCCCTTGTTTTCTTTTTACGTCAAATGTTTTTCTGATATTTTCTGATAAGTCTTCCAAATACCATTCATTTACTAAACCATTAATTTGTCTTGACTTTTTGTTGCCCTTGTCTAAAGTGTCTACATGGTCTACTAAACTGATAAATCGAATATTCCACTCTACAAATTTATTGTGTAAATATTTCTCTACAATTTCCATATCACGTGTAAATCTACTTTGTGTTTTGCATAATACAATATCAAATTTATGAGCCTGTGCATCTTCTAATAATTTGTTAAATCTTGGTCTGTCACTATCTGCACCTGAATAATCTTCATCCGAATAAATATCGTAAATATCCCAGCTCCTTTCTACTGCATAATTAATTAACATAGATTTTTGATTTTGGATACTTTCGCTTTCATCGTTTTCGTGAACTTTGTCGCCATCTTCACGTGAAAGCCTTACATATATAGCAACTTTCATAGTTATACCTCCTATTTGTATAACTACTCATTTTAGTATCTATTGTATTATACAAAAACAAGTAGAGTTAATCAACTAGTTTTGAATATTCTTTTTGCATTAGTTGATTAATTAATGTTTTTACTGCTTTTTCTCTTTCTTTTGTATCATTGTTTTTATATTTGTCTATTATATTAATTTTTACTTTTTCTTTCATAGCAACTCCTTTTGAACTATTTTATTAAAAGGATAGCTGTCCTTATTCTTATCTTTAGAAGATTAATTGCTAGCATTAAATTTCTTTTTTGCTTTTGTTTTTTGACGCTCTAAATTTTTTTCATGTCTTTCTAAATATTCTTCCATTTCCCATTCTCTTATTTGTGCTTCATACTCATGTTTATATAATTCCATTAATAAATCCATTTTCTTAATTCTCCCATTCATTTAAAATATAAATATTTCCACCTATTATTTGATAGGCAATACATATTAATTTATAGTTCGATATACTTTCTAAATTTTCTATTCTTTCGAAAACTGCTTTATCCATTGTAAAAATATATATTTTTTTGCTATTACTGCTTGTAGATATATTTTGTATATATGCTTCTATCTGGTTATTTGATAAATTTAATAATCCTTTGTATACTTCTTGTATTAATTTTATTTGGTTATTTTTATCTATTCCGATTAATATAGAAAATTTGTTAGACACTGCTATTTCTTTCATTAATTTTACCAAGTCTAATTCACATCTAATGCATATTTTTAATGCTGGCTTATTCATTGTTTCCTTTTTGGCATTTAGCCCCAATAGCATATCTATTTTCTTATTATTTTCTAGTATCATTTTTTCATTGTTCCAATATATATAACTATATCTATTTCCACTAATAGCCAGATACCCCATAAGTCCATTCAAATCTTTTCTTAGTTTTTTTATCCATCTTTTTTCTTTAAGGCCTATGGTAAGTTTATCTCTTTTTTGGATTGTCACAATATAATAACCATCAGCATTGAGTTCGTACATTTTATGAGCCATTTCTTTAATCCATTTATTGTATGTGCTTAATTCGCTTTGTTGTATGTTAAGGTAAGGAATAATATATTCTTGTCCTACTATTTCTACTTCATTAAAATTATTTTCTACTGTAAAAACAATTTTAGCTTTCTTATATTTGGCATTACGACACTTATATGATATTAAGATAAGTTCTTTTTGAAATTCTATATTTTCTTGCTTAGTTTCTGTCCCATTTATACTACTACTATCTTTTAGTATTCTGTTTTCTTTTATTTTTAACATTACTTGCTTCCTTCCTAAAACAGATATATAAATCTTCTATTATTTGACGTTCTATCTTATCTATGTCATATTTTCTAAATTTCTTCCTTAACATTTCTTTCGGATATTTATGAATATATTTGTGTAACACATATTCATAATATACTTTTCTATAGTCATGCTTTAGAATAAATAAGTATTTATCTAGATTTTCTTTATAAAATTTATATTCTTGTAGTTTACTATCTTCTATCAAATTTATTGCTTGACTTTCTACTGTGTTTTGTCCTCTTTGCCATTCATGAAATGTGGATCCTCTTTTTAAAATCCAAAGCAGTTCTCTATATTCAATCATCTCCTTTAAATTTTTATACTTTTTTAAATAATTTTTTATTTTTTCTTTAGTGATACTTATCTGTCGCTTCATCTTTTCCCTTTCTTAGTTATAACTTTTATTATATTTCCTAGGTTGTTTTTATGTTAACATGAGTTGTCTATAATATCAAACTTTGCCTTTGTTTCGTTATATGCAACAATTCATCGAAAATTTCAGTAATTTTACATATAATTTTAAAAAGTTGCATTTAATGTAACAAAAATGAGTTTTTTTAGTAGTGTTATGCTTGAAAGACAGGCAAATTCCTTAAAATTCATCATTTTGTTGATTTTTATGCAACTTTTACCATTTATACTTTTTTCCCACAAAAAACTCCTAGCATATTTATTGCTAAGAGTTTGATTTATTGTTTTTCATATATTTATTAATTTTCCATACAAATGACATAATCTTTTATATTGCTACTTTTCATATCCCAATATTTTGTATGAATAATGTCTTGTGCTTCTTCTCGATTTACTTTTAATATATTAAATATTTCATTTAGTTCTTCTTTTGTATTAACTTTTTGTTTTGTTAGCATACATTTTCGAGCTGTAGGTCTATGGGTATTATCTGATACTCCCAAGAATATTCCAAAATACATGTTGTTCCATTTTGAATGTAAATCTATTTCAACTTGAAACTTGTCTAACCCAGGGTTACTGATTGCATTGGTTAAACATATAAATGCAGTGTTATAATTGCATTCCATAATCCCAGTATATTCTTGCTTGTATCTTCCTTTTACTAATCCATTTTTCATAAGTACATAATTTGAGTATTGTTTTTCTGTGATTTCTATACTAGAAACTACTACCCCATTTTTACTAATATAGTACAAGTAAAGCAAATTACCATTAAATGGATTATGGTTAATATTTCGTTCTACTCCCTGTACCGAAACTTCACAAAGTTCATTTAAGTCTATATTAAATATATTGCATATTTCAATTGCTGTTAACATATCTAATAGTACTTCTCCCGTTTCATAGCGATTAATGCTTGCTTTACTTTTCCCAATTGCATCACCTAATTGCTGCATACTCATATTAGCAATTTTTCTGTATCTTCTCAGATTTTCCCCTAAACTTGTCATATTTGTATCATACATAATATTTCCCCCGAATTGCAAATATACTATTATGAAAAAATATTTTTGTTTACATAATTATTGTAACATGGTTTTCTTTTCTTTGCAAGTTTTTTAGGAAATTTTTTCCAACATGTGTATCAAATTTTAATTCATATTAATATTATCTTATGTGCTTTTTCGTTCAAACGCCACTTGGGCTTGTTACTAGAACGTTTCGCCGTTCTATCACGATATAAATAGCAGGGCTTCGTAAGTCTTTCTATTCACTAGACCTAAGTTAGTTTTTCTTGATAATTTTCCATCTTTGTTTTTATATCCACTATCCTTTACCAGTTAGAATTTTACCATAAGTAAACTAAAATCCTTTGCAGCTACTTGTGGATTTTACTTTTACAATTCACCCATTTAAAGAAATCTAAGTTTTTTCAAAAAAATGCTATACTTTTTCAAATTTTTAGTGTATAATTAAATAAATTAAGGAATACTATATATTGTAGATAGATATTCTACTAGGTCTGAAAGAGTTTAACTCAAATAGGACCTGACCCGAGCTAATTTAAAGAATTAGCAAAAGCCATTCAGAAGCGAATGGCTTTTTTTATGACTCTATTTTTTTCTAAATCTTCTGTATTATATTACTTTTATTTTGATATTTTCTCAAATTTATTTTCGTGCCAATTAATTCAGATGTAGTTGAACACATTCTATTATCATATTCTTTTATTTTTCAATAAGTTTATGATATGTCTAAAATCTTTACCATTAAAAAAATACTTTTCTGCTTTTGTAAATGATATATTGTTTTTTCTTTTATAATCCAACTTATCAATAACAGTTAGCATATCTGAAACTTGAAATAATCGTTTCTTAGTATGGTCAAACTCTATTCTCCTTTCAACTTTTGGATTAATAGCAAATAAAGTATCTAGTATTGTTGCCAATGTTTCTTGTCCATTATCATAATAGATGACAATTTTATCAAATGTATCAAAATATGATTTATTATCATTTATAAATTGACCTATTTGTCTTGCCAATGCCATATTGAGTTGCATTTTCTTGTTGATATACTTCTTATCTATTATTACAGTTTTTATCTTAACTTTGGCTCTATTTGAAAAATAGAATATAGCCCAAAATATACCTTTTCTTCTTTCTAAATTAAAGTGTGAATAGTCTCCTCTTTTAGCCACTAAATATGCCAAATGTATCATTCCATCATAATTAAGTTCACTTAATTTTCTGTTTAGATATTTTAGTTCATTTTCTATTGAATTAGAACTTTCGTGTAATGTAAATGAAACAGCATATAAGTCTGAACTTCCTTTTACAAAGCCAAAGTC